>VGZH01000018.1 GCA_016872645.1 Planctomycetota bacterium
CCGGTCCGTTGACGACGGTTGAAAATGGTGGCGCTGGTTTGTTGCGGGACTCCTGTGGGTTGAGGAACTGGATTGCGTTCGCGGTTCAATGATCACCGGTCGTTTTCGGTGGTCGTCGTCGCGGTCAGGTGCGGGGACTGTCAGGGCGGCGGTATCTGGCGTCTTGGAGGCAGTCGCTTTCGTGGTTGGTCTCCAAGATGTGGCCGCGGGCGTGTGGAGGTCCAACGCTCTCAGGAGCTTGTTCTCCTCCTTCAGAAATTTGACGCACCTCGCAAGTTTGTTGTTGCTCGCCGAGGCGATCAAGGCCAGCAGCGGGTGCCAGATTTTGGCGGCCCTGTTATTGTCGCAACTCGCTATTCAGGTCGAGTCTGACAGATTCGCTGAAGAGCGCTATGTGGTTCGGGATGGCCGCGAACGCTGCCCGGTTTTCGACCGAATGAGGCTGGTCGAGAGCGACCGAAGAGACGCCTGATTGACGCCGGTTCTGATGCTCGCCTGGAGTGGAGGCGCAGCGATGAGCGATCCCAAAGTCGCAGTTTCGGAATTACTTCGCGGCGGGCACTTCCACGCAAGAATTACTGAAAAATGTGAGACATACTGCAAAACACCTCGAATCAATGCGACGATTTGCAACAGCCTGCTTTTTGTTCTAACTCGCGCTACACAAAGGCATTTTGGCTGAAAAGCCATTCGACCAATCCGCAAACTTACGGAATCGAAGGGGGCTTGAGGAAGCGAAGAAGTACGCGATGGCGGCGCGGAACGCCTGGATGCTCCTTTTTTAAAAGACCCGTATTTCTCATTCACATGCTTCAATCCCATGAAGATCTCTCAAATTTCACCAACGATACGACAATTAAGTTGCGTAGAGGCACCTCGCCGACTACTGTGATCGATTGATTGGCAACTGGTCAGGCGAATCGAGGGGTTTATCGCAGCGCGTGACGGGCTTTTTGGGCTTTAGACACAAAGACGCGGCTGACTCCGTTTACGACCTTCCTCGGCGCTTTTCGCCACCCAACCCTGACGAAAAAATATCGCGAACCATGAGCCGTTGGATTCAACATCCTGCTCTTGTCCGAACCTTGCTGATGCTGTTCGGTCTCCCGAACTTGCTGGGGCAAGGGTTCCACGTCGCGATTCATCATCATCACGGGGCGGCGTGTGAAATAGCGGCGACGATCTGCGATCAAGCTCATTTACACGCTCATGCGGAATCGACTCCCGTAAAGGGAGACTCTTGCCAAAACCACCGGACTTCGCGTGCCGAGTCTTCGCTGGTTGGTCGCGACACCGAACCGCAACGCACGCCAATCGTGTCCCAGCAAGGACACGACCCCCATGAATGTTCCGCCTGCCAGTATTTCTCGACCGCGCAAGTTCTCGCGAAATCGACCGTGTGCATCGCCTCGGTTGGTGTGTCGATCTCTCCCGTTGCATCGCTGCCTGCCGCTGTCTTTTGTGAGCGGTATCTGGCCAGTTCGCCGCGCGGTCCCCCCGTGGCTTGAGCGTTCGCTCGCTTCTTTCGCCGAGACCTTTCGATTGTCTTGGCGACCCTCTCGCGCAGAGAGTTTGTCGCGAGGTCGAGCGAATGTGCCGCACTTCCGTAGGGCGAGCATTCTTGCCCGTCAGAAGGATTCGCCCATGGGCCGAAGGGTGTTGACCCCCGGTTCGGTGGTCGAGCGAAGTTCCGAACCGGACGCTCGCGCGTTCCGGCTGGTCAACGCAAACCAGTCCGATGCTTCACGGCATCTGGCTCGCCGATAGCCGTTTTGTTTTCGACGCGATTTCAACGCGTACTCCGTCGCGTGGCAGTGGGCCGGTCACCAAGGTCCGACCAGTCCTTCACCGGATTCCCGGCGCGACGGGGCTTTCCTTGTAAGTAGGCTGGGATTCCATCCCGACCGCAAGTGAATGGTCAGGACGAAGTCCCAACCTAACAAGCAGTCGGTCGCTCGTGGTTGCGAACACGAGTGGCGATGGTCTCGATCTTGATGGTGGTCGCATGGAGGAGAGGCTGAGAGTGTCCTAGCAGAGTGTGGTTTCATGGCTCAACCGTCAGGCGGATGCTGGCGTGGCTCGCGCCAACGGATGGCGTAACGGTGTCGGCGATCTGTTCGCAGATCGGGTGAGCACAGCGGCGCGACAGACGCCGTTTGACACCTCTGAGCTTCCGGTTCCTTTTTCTTGAGCGACATCGGAGCCTCGTGCGGAGGTTCCGGCCGTCGTTCACCGGCGCGGTCGAGGTGATCGCGCCGAGTGATTCTGCCACTGTTTTTCTTTTTTCTAAAAAGGTGAACTCCATGAAAGCGTTTTCTCGTTCCATGGCCCCGCGATCCAAAGCACGTCGTGGCTTTACCCTGATCGAACTGATCGTTGTGCTGATGATTCTCACCGCGCTGGCCGGGCTAGCGATTCCGGCTGTGACCAGCATGGTTACCCGGACGCATGGCTCTTCCGGTGCCGCTAACATTGCTGCGATTTCTAACGCGATTTCTCGTTATGAAGTTCAGTACTTGACCTATCCCAACCGCTTCGACTCGTTGAAGAATACGTTGGCGGGAGCCACGGTCACTGATTTCAATGGCCTGAGCACTGAGCTGACCGACAATTGCACGGCCCTGACTTTGACAGCCGCTCACGTCGATGCGCTTGCAGCCGCGGGCATCACTAATCTCCAACTCCATGCAGACATTGCAGCCGCTGACGCGACGTTTCAGCTTACCACGACGTCCGGTTCGATCGCTGCCAATGACGTCTTGCTGAGCATCACTGACGGTGCAAATGAGACGCTGCAAGGACTCGACACTGCCGGAACCTATGTACTTCTTGGCGTTGGTAACCAATCCGAAATGATTGGTCGCACGCTGACCGACGCTCCGGTTCACTTTCCGGAGAGCGGCAATGAGAACCCCGCTGTGATCTACAACCGCTTCCTCGCGGTCTTCGAGATCTCTGGCGACCGAGCGAAGTTCGTGAAGGTCATTTCGCCGCACTTCACTGGTTTAGACGGTCACGTGCAAGACTACTTCGAGACCGTCAACGAGTAGTTTTTGTGGATATTGCTCGATGCTGGCGATGTGGGCCGGGGGGCTCGCGAGAGTCCTCCGCCTTCGCTGGCTGGTTGTTCACGTTCCGTGAGCCGTTGGCGTTAACGTCGGACGGTGACTTCCGCAGTCGGATCGTTGACGTCGCATCGTCCGACGCTCGCACGTTCGGCTCAATGGGAACGGTTCTGTTGCGGTTCGACAACGAAAGCCAAACGAGAATCATGACGGACCGGTTCGGGATGATGTTGTCTGTGTTGTGCATGGTGCATTGCGCCGCGATGCCGTTTGTGTTGGCGTGGCTGCCAATGCTCGGCGCGAGTTGGTTGGCGGATGAGACGGCTCATCGTTGGCTGGCGGGCGGGGCGATGCTGTTGGGTGCGATGGCGTTCTGGCCGGGGTATCGAATGCACCGGAAGTGGGGAGTGCTGCTGCTGGGACTGCTCGGCCTGAGCTTGATCACGCACGCGGCGTTCGCACACGAAGACGACTGCTGCCGACCTTTCCTCAGCCGGATCGCGCTGGCGTCCGGTTCAGCAGGTCAATCCGATTCCGATTCGCCAGGCCACTGTGAACGGGACGCGAGCGCGTTTCGGCAGACTGGCGAGGTTCCGGTTCCAAACGCCGTCGATCCATCGAAACCGAAATCCTGCCAAGCCTGTTGCCAGAAGAATGCCGAGTGTGATGCAGAAGGGCCAGAAGCGGAGGCCCTGAAAGTGAACTCAGCGAGTTCCACGACCGCTTCAACCTGGAGCACTTGGCAGACGCCACTTGGCGGACTGCTGCTGGTCGTGGCGCATGTAGTCAATCTGCGAGCGAAGAAAATCTGTTGTGCGAACTGTCTGGGTGCGGACTCCCCTCAACTGGCGTGATGTCATGAGACAAACACGAACTCTCAATCCAATCACCGAAACGCTGCTGCGGTTGCTAGTCATCACCGCGATCGCGATGGCGTTGGTTCCTTTCTTCCGTGGCAAGGATCGGCCTTCGGAAGCCACAGCGGATCAAGCATCCACAAAGTCCGAGACCGCAGGAGCCTGCCAATGAAACATCTGATCCCCAAAGCTCGCGGCACCGGACAGCCTCACCCCGTGAGTCCTCCGCACACCGAATTTTCGTCCGTGGAGGGTCGCGGCACGCATGCGAATACGGATCTCAACTCCGCCGCTTCGGCAACGAACGCTCCCGACTGGATGGTTTGTGGAGTCGGTGCCAGTTTTTGCCTGAACGATGTCCTGTCGAAATCGTCTGCTGGTGACGAGTTGGTAGTTCTCGATGAATCGCCCCGCCCCACGACGGCTCTCGATCACTCGCCCCGCCATGAGACAAAGACATCGTCAGGCATCCTTGGCCCCGAACCACGCGAACGCCACGGACTAACGCTGCTGGAACTGATCGTCGTTCTGCTGATCACCGTCGCACTGGCAGGTTTAATGGTCCCACTAGTGAGCGATCACATCAGGGACGCGAGTGACGATGCGACGAAGGCCACGTTGGCTGCGGTACGCAATGCGGTAACGCTGTTCTGGCAGGACGATGACCGCTCGCCGAAACAAGTCCCGAAAATTCACGCTCTGTTCGTTGACCCGACAACGGGGACGGCCGCATTTCGGTTTGACCCGACCTACAAGCTCGGCTGGCGCGGGCCGTACCTGCGCGAAGCGAGCGGGGCGTACACGATCGGCTCGCCGCACGCCTCGTTCAGCGCAACCTACGGCGACACAGGGGACCGCGCACTGCTGGATGCCTGGGGCCGGCCAGTCGTGATTCAGAATCCGGGTGTCGTGAATGGCTTGCAGGATGTGCGCGTCGTATCGGCGGGACCGGATGGGGAGATTGACATCGCACCGGCGACTTTTTCGTCGGCGCTCAATGACTCGAACGATGGAGACGACGTGTATGTCGCGTTCACACTCCGTTGAACCTGTGATGCCGGCCTTCGGCGGGTTCTTGTGGTTAGCCTTTGACTGGATCGCCGGTGCATTGTCACCCCCGGTTCTGGCGCTCAATTGCCCCTGCTCGGACTACGCTCCGCGACGAGTGGGTTGCACGAGCGATCGGCCAACAGGTTTGTCCCTCGCCAGCAGTTCACAAACGACCACCCAAGCGTACTACAACCGTCAGAGAAGAGTTCCATCGAACAACCAACCGCTCTCTGATGGTCGCGGTACGGCGAACACTCGCGCGGGCTTCACGTTAGTCGAAATGCTGGTGGTGCTGCTGATCCTCGCGGCCCTGACGGTCGCAGCCGTGCAATCGCTCTCGCCGGTCGCAGATCAAGCGCGTTACGACTCGACTTCGCGCACGTTGACGCAGTTGGAAGAAGCGATGCTCGGAGCAAACGGTCTGCGGCAGTCGGACGGAACGCCGCTGATCACCGGCTTTGTGGCGGATGTCGGACGGGTTCCCGTCCTGCAAGGCTCGGACGCCGAAACTCAACTCAGCGAGCTGTGGAATTCGACCAGCACACTGGCCACGACGTTTCCGTTTCAAACCCGCCTCGGCCCAGCGGCTCCGACCGATTACAGCGCCGTTCGATTGCCTTGCGGTTGGCGTGGTCCTTATCTGCAACTCGGCGTTGGCGTGACCGACTTGCGCGACGGCTGGGCGACGCCGTTTAGTCTCACGCCCAATACGGCCGGATCGTCACTGACGTCAGTCACTTGGAACTTCGTCAGTCCTTATTCGGACAACTTGACCATCAGCGCAACGCCGGGCTTGGTCACCGTCAGCGGGACATTGACGAACAACAACGCGGTTCCCGGAGCGGCGACCATCGTGCTGCTATATCCCGATCCGTCTCTCTCGACCACGACGCTGTCGGTCATGACCGATGCGGATGCGACGGTCGGCGGCTTCCAATTCAATAACGTCCCGATCGGGTTCCGCGTGCTCCACGCAACCATCGACGGCAACGTCCTCATCAAATACCTGCAAGTTCCCAGAACAGGTCTCAGTTTGAACGTGAACTATCAACCGTAACACCTCCACCAGTTGGCGACCCGATGGGCATTTGCCCTCGAACGATGGTGCGACTGACATCGTCCGGGGCCTCACGGCCTGCGGCTCGCCAAGAAGTGATTCCAACATGGCGCGACTCAAAACTCGAATGCGGCGCAAGCGACGGCGGGACGGCGAAACGTCCGTGTTGCTAAAGGGGGGTCGCGCGGATTGGATGAACGACTGGCAGCGGCAAATGAAAGCGTGGGATCAGATCGGATTCGTGGTGTCGGCGTTGTGCATCGTGCACTGTGTGGCGACGCCGGTGGTGTTCGCGTTGTTTCCGACACTCCGCCCCCTTTTCGGCGGTGTCAATCTTCATGCGTGGTTGGCTGGGAGCGCCGTGTTCATCACGTTCGCGGCCTTCCTTCCGAGCTGCCTGCAACATCGTCGGACGGGCGTGTTGGCGCTGGCAGGGAGCGGTTTGAGCTTGCTGGTCATTACGGCGGTCGGCGATGGCTGTTGCCGACCTTCTGCCGTAGATCGGACACCAACTTCTACCCTCGTCTCCGCGGAGGTTGGCGTTCGGGCGACGGAAGCCATTCCACCGGACCTCGCGTTGGCTTCGTCGTGGAACCGCTGGGCGACGACTCTTGGCGGAGCACTCTTGGCCATCGCGCATGTGCTCAACACGCGGTTTCGCCGCTGTTTCTGCCACAGAGGCGAAGCCCACTACAAGTACAACGCGACAGCGAGTGGCAAACGTGCTCGCCGGCTGGAACCCCTCGCGGGTGTTCCGGGCTAGTTTGGGAAAACTGATGACAACTGGAAAGAACGAGAGACTCTCATGAAGACAATCCTGCTCATTACCTCCGACCGGTTGGTCCGCGCGGACTTTCGCGGGCGCGGTTCGCCGCGACTGGTGGGCTGTTGGGAACAATATCGCGGGGCGGACGACGGTTCGGCTTCGTTGGTCGAGTTGGCGTTGAGCTTGGGGCCTCGGCGCGTGCGCGACGTGTGGCTGCTGACGACCGATGTCACGACCAGCGTGTTGCCCGTGTCGCGCGACATCTTGGCGGGGAGCGGCCCGGACGACTTGCCTCAGTTGCTGGCGTTTGAAGCGGAAGCGTTCACGGGACAAGTGTCGTTTGAGACCGCTCTGTCACATGTCCCCTTGCCGACAAACGCCAAAGATGAGGAACCACGATTCTGGATCACGCAGGTTCCAAACGATTGGCAATCAGCGGCGGAAGAGGCAGTGCGACGTCACCGCGGACGACTGCTGGGGATCGCGCATCCGGCTGGAGTCGCCCGGCGTATCGGCTCGGACAGTCCGAGCAAACAACCATGGCGACGACTAGAACTGTGGGATGATCTGGCTGTCGCCGTTCGTGGACTCGCTGACGGCAATGTCGACGTAGACGTTCTGCCGCGAACACAACGGCCGGATGCTTCGTTCGATGAAGTGCTGCTGGCGAGCGGAATGCCACTGTCGGCGACAGCGGCTGATGCTGCGGCGGATGCTCTACGCTTTGCCGATCGATCGACGCTCGAACGCTGGCTGACGGCGTGGGTTGAATCGTTATCGGCAACCCGGACGGTCGTCCCCGTGCATCGGATTCCCAAGCCGCCGCTGACGGTCACTCAGCGGCGGGCCGTCATGTTGGCCTGTGCGGCGGCATCCATGTTGTTCTGTTTTGGCTGGTATTGGCTCGGTCAGCAGCGTTTGAAATTGCTGGCCGTGGAACTCGAACGAATTCAAGCTCCGAGTAAAAGACTGGAACAACTTAAGGACGACGAAACGAAGCTCGCGAAGGATCGAGACGAATTGCTGAAACAAGCGACCAACATGCGTCGCGAAGTGGAATTGCTGGTCACGGGAATGACTCGGCAGAGCGAACGGCAAGCGCGGCTGCTGGCAACGCTGTCGCAGTTCAGCGACGAACACGTCGTGATCCAAAAAATCGACGGCCAGGTGGGCGAGACGCAGCTTTCGGGGCTGTGCCTGCGCTCCGGCTGCGTCCAAACCCTCGCTCGCAAACTGTCGCGAGAACTAGAAGCGTGCGGCTGGCAAGTCTCGCCCGCCAAACTCTCTTCGACCGGTGTGCTGTCCGACGGCGGCCCATGGAAATTCACGATCGTGCTGAAAGACTTGCCGGCAAAGATGCCGCTCGCGCCGCAGCCAAAAGAGAAAAAAAAGGTAGCGAATAGATAGTTTGAGGTGCGGTGTGTCAGCACCGCCTTAGATCGCGGCGAAGCCGCTTTTGAATCTGGAATCGAAACGCCCGTGGAACGGCAAAGAAAGTGGCTTCGCCACAAGGGAAAGCGTTGCTGACACACCGCACTTCAAAGAGGACACCATGAACACCACAGCCAATCGTTCCTCGTTCCTGACGCTGCTGTTACCGGCGGTCGTCGTGCTGGTCAGCTATTCGTGGACCTGGAACGCCAGCCAGCACCGCGCGTTGCAGGCTCAGCAAACGCGTGTCGAGAAAGCCAAGACTAGCGCCGTCACAAACGGGCAGATTGCGGAACAGCAATCAAAGTTGACGGCATTGCGGCGCGAGATCGAGCAATCGCAACGCAGCCTCACGGATTTGAAATCACAGCTTGAGCAGCAAGTCGCACAGTGGGCCGGACGCGACTCGACCGACACGGTCGAAAAGCTGATGGAACTGCTGCGGTCTCGGGGCCTGCACACCGACGAAGCGGGCCTCGCGGCCGAAGCAGACGGCAAGGTCGTCCCCGCGATACTGAAAGAGGCGGTCGATCGCCAAAAATCACGAGCGGGCTTTCGCCCCCCTGTAATGTACCGAATCCGCTTCGCCGCCAAGTACGCCCAGGTGGCCGAGACCGTGAAAACGCTCAGCGATCAAAAGCTGGCGCTCCCACTGCGATTGGACATGGACGAAATCGATCCCCAAACGGACTGGCGCATATGGACTTTGTTTGTGTGGCTGTGAGCCGTTAGCACTAGCATCGAACAACTGTTGTCCTGCCCAACGCCCTGCGACCGACGCTGACCCGTACGTTTTACGAGCACCTAAATCCTATGACTCTCGACGACCTACTCACGCTCTGCCGAAACCGCGATGCCTCGGACATTCATTTGTCGGCGGGGTTGCCGCCGTGTCTGCGTGTGCGAGGGGTGCTCGAACCGCAGACGGAACTTGGCGTGACCTCGAACGAGTGGTTGGCGAAAGTCGTGGAGTCGTTGCCGCTCGGCGCGTCGCGAGAATCGCTCGACAGAATTGGCTCGGCGGATGGTGCGTTGTCGGCGCAGGATGGAACGCGGTTTCGTGTCAACGTCTTCAAACGACGCGAGGGGTTGTCCATTGCTCTGCGACGGTTGGAAGATCAATTCCGGTCGCTCCGTGAACTTGGCTTGCCGGATTCGTTATATGAGCTGTGTGACCTCGCGCATGGCTTGGTCGTGGTCGGTGGGCCGACAGGTTCCGGCAAGAGCACTACGTTGGCGACGCTGATTGATCGTATCAATCAGACGCGACGCGGGCACATCATCACAATTGAAGACCCGATCGAATACCTGCACGAATCGCGGTTGTCGCTGGTTAATCAGCGGCAAGTCGGCACCGATGCCGCGACGTTCGATGACGCTTTGGTCGCGTCCCTGCGGCAAGACCCGGACGTGATCCTGGTCGGTGAGATTCGCGAGATCAAAACGATCCGCACGGCCATCACGGCGGCGGAGACCGGGCATCTGGTCTTCACGACGGTTCACGCGGGTGACTGCGTCGGCGTAATCGAACGGATGGTCTCGGTCTTCCCGGCAGAGGAACAATCAGGCGTGCGCCGCCAATTGTCGCTCGTGCTGCAAGCGATCGTCGTGCAGCACCTGCTTGTCGCGGATGGAACCAAGGTGAGCGCCGGACCTCAGCCCTCCGAGAAAAACCGTGAAGAAACTCGCGGGTCTCACCCTCCCCGCTCGTCAAAGAGAAGCCGAGTCGTCGCCAGCGAAATTTTGCGGATGACGCCAGCCGTCGCGAATCTGATCGGCAGCGCCAAAGGGAACCAGCTTTATTCGTCGATGGAATCGAGCAGCGCGGCAGGGATGCAGACCTTTGAACAAGACCTCGCGCGGCTGTGGGTTGGTGGTTGGATCAGCGAACAAACGGCGACGGCTTACGCTCGCAACGTCAGCGTGCTGCAAGACCGAGCGGCGAGATTGAGATTGAGGAAGTAGGAACGAAGGAACAGGAATAAAAACAGGAACAAGAGTGAGCCGGCGGTGCTAGCCGCGGGCCTGCGAACGAGGCTTTGTTTCGCAACGGCCTGACGCTAGTGAATGCGACTTACTTTTGCCTCCAGGAGCATACAATGGCATTTTTCAAACGGACAACCAAAGAACTGCAATGTCTGATCGTCGGCGCGGGAGCGGCGGGGATTGGGATGGGAAAGACGCTCAAGGATCTCGGTCTCAAGCGGTTTGAGATTGTCGATCGATTTGGCGTCGGGGCCTCGTTCAAACGCTGGCCGAAGGAGATGCGGTTCATCACGCCGTCTTTTCCGTCGAACTCGATTCGGATCGTCGATCTCAACGCGGTGACGTTCGATTCGTCTCCCGGCTACACCCTTGGGACCGAGCATCCAACCGGTGCGAGGTATGCCGAGTATTTGGAAGCGGTTGTCGCTCATCACAAGCTGCCGGTACGCGACGGTGTGAGTGTGAAGGCCATCCAGCCGCGAGAGGACGGCGGTTTTGATGTGGAAACTGACGGTGACACGATTCGCACACGTACGGTCGTGTGGGCGGCCGGGGAGTTTCAATATCCGAACCTGCGGCCGTTTCCCGGAGCCGAACTCTGCCTGCACAACAGTCGCGTTCGCTCGTGGAAGAAGATCGAAGGGGACGATCCCATCATCATCGGCGGTTACGAAAGCGGCATCGATGCGGCGATCCATCTGGCTCGACAAGGGAAATCGGTGCGAGTGCTCGAGAAGAAGGGTTGCTGGGAAAGTCAGGAGAGCGATCCCAGCGGCACGCTGTCGCCATTCACCTGGGATCGGCTGCACGATGCGGAAGATCGCAGCGAGGAGTTGATCGAACTGTGTGATGGCGTCAGTGTGACTCGCGTGGAACGCACGGCGGACGGCTATATCATCTATGACACAAAGAAACGGGAATGGAAAACAGCCTGCCGACCGATCCTCGCAACGGGCTTCTCCGGCAGCACGCGACTGATCGCAGACCTGTTTGAGTGGCGCGACGACGGATTCCCGCTGGTCAACGAACTGGACGAATCGACGATCGCGCCGGGGCTGTACCTGAGCGGCCCGATGCTGCGGCACGACGACTACGTTTTCTGTTTCATCTACAAGTATCGGCAACGCTTCGCTGTTGTCGCCCAAGCGCTCGGCCAGCGACTAGAAATCGACACAAACTCCCTGGAACAGTACCGCGACTACGGCATGTTTTTGGATGACTTGTCGTGCTGCGGTGACGAGTGCGTGTGTTGAGCTGCCTTCGAAGAGGTGGATTAATCACTAACCCGACGCGTCAGCGAGGGCGTCGGGGAATCAAGCGTGAAATCGTCCCTCGCTGACGCGTCGGGTTAGTAATGAAACTCTGGAGAAATTTCCTATGAAACATCCCCTTCCCATTTCGAATCAACCGAACTCACGTCGTGTGACTCCGCAAATCGTCGTGATCGGCAAGGAATCCGTCGGCAAGTCACAGCTCATCGCGTCTCTCACGGGTGAGCGACCGGAGGTGTCGAATCTCAAGGGAACGACACTGGCGTGCTCAACGTATCGTTGGGGTGAGCGAACACTCATCGATACGCCGGGCATTGAGCGGCAATCGGATTCGGTGACGACGCGCGACGCACTGCAATCGCTGGCTGAGCACGACACCGTGATCCTGGTCGCGGCGGGTACACATCTGGACGACGACCTCAAAGACCTATGGCCGTTGGTGGCGGGGAAGCAGGGGATCGTCGTTGTGACGTTCATCGACCGTGTGGTGCACGTCGGGGTGACAGAACGGTTGGAGGAACTCAGCCAACACGCGGGAGTTTCGTTTGTTGGGGTCGATGCGCGAGCGGTCTCGGCGGAACAGCAGGAGCGATTGCGGATCGCACTCACGGAACCGGCCGAATTCTCGAAGCAAGCGCCGACGCTGACGACCGGCTGGCGTGTCGAACCGCCGATCACGCTGCTGGATCGGCCGTGGATCGGGCCGTTACTGGCAATCTCACTGCTGCTGGGGCCGGCGACATTTGCGGTCTGGTTTGCGAACACGGTCGCTCAACTGCTCGATCCGATCATCGCCGGTTGGCTCAAGCCGCTGGTGGCGGCCATTCAAGCGTGGCCCGCGTCGTTCGATTTGTTCAAGTCGATGCTCGCCGGACAATACGGGCTGGTCACGATGGGACCGCTGCTGTTCGTGTGGGCCGCGCCGACGATCGTGCTGTATGCGTTTCTGCTGGCGGCGTACAAAGCCAGCGGCTTGATCGACCGGCTGAACATCGCGCTGCATCCGCTGGCTCGGCCGTTTGGCCTGTCGGGCCGCGACATCGTGCGCGTCGTGATGGGTTTCGGTTGCAACGTCCCCGCGGTCATCAGCACGCGGTCGTGCTCGTCCTGCACGCGCGGCTCGTGCATTTCGGCAATCGCGTTCGGATCGGCCTGCTCGTACCAGTTTCCCGCGACGCTCGCGGTCTTCGCGGCGGTTGGTCGTCCGTGGCTGGTCTGGCCTTACTTGGGATACTTGCTGGTGACGACGCTGATCTATCTGCGGCTGACCTCACCGCGCGATGCCCGCTCGGCATTGAATCTGTTAATCGTGGATCGGCGGCACTTCCTGGAATGGCCGCGAGCAAGTTCCCTGTGGCGAGAAGCTCGCGACACGCTGCGGCAGTTTTTCTTCCAAGCATTGCCGATCTTCTTCGCGATCACGTTGATTGCGTCAGTGCTGGGCTGGTCCGGCTTGTTGGACCGAGCGGCCGCGATCCTGCAACCGTTGATGAGCATGTTTCGCCTCCCCGCCGAAGCCGCGCTGCCGGTGTTGCTGGCGAGCATTCGCAAAGACGGAATCTTGTTGTTCGCCGGTGGCGAAGAGACCGGTTCAATGGCTGCCGCTTGGACTGCGACGCAAGTGCTCACGGCGGTCTATCTGGCAGGAGTCTTGCTGCCTTGCCTCGTGACGGCATTGACGATTGCTCGCGAACAGTCCTGGCGATTTGCCGGAAAGTTGTTGATTCGCCAAGCCCTCGCCGCCAGCGCGTTTGCCGCGGGACTGGCGTGGTGCGGCCAAGGGATGGGTTGGTAATCGCCACATCGGAGAATGCTTACATGATACAGCTTTCCAAAAAGCAATTGGCCGCGCGAATGGGACTATCGCGCGATCAATTCAACAATGCCATCAAGCTGTTCGATCAACAACTTTGGTGTTGGGGCGAGGACGTGAAACGGCCGAATGGAAACCTGCTGGTCGCTTGTGGCTTTGAACGAATCCCACCACCGAAAGGGCAAGAGCAGTTTGGTAGCATGTACTCGCGGCGAATCCGGCGGGGCGGCCGGATCGTGTTGCGTGGCTGGGGCCTGTTGATCTCTGATCGCAAGCACGGAGCGATACTCCTCAAGCGATATGGGTTCACGCCAGAGTTACTTTCTGGCGAAGAAATTCCGACGCAGCTATGGGATACCAGCGACCTGCCGAAGCTGATCTCGCCGCAATCGGATGTCGACGTGTCGCGTGTGTTGTTCCTGTTGTCTGCCGCCTGCCGCTGGGTCGTCAGCTATGAAACTTGGTTGCGTCTCAGGATTGGCATGAAGCATCGCGAAACCAGCATTGAACACTGGAAGAAAATGAAGAAAACCAACTTCTCGTGCGACGAAGTGGATCGGCTGTGGCGGCTGTTAGCGAAGCGGTTGGAAGAGGCTGCGATTCGACTGGAAAAGTCCGTACTGGCTCGCGCGGCGTGAGCAGAGATCAGTGGTTGGATGTGATCATGCAGAATGCGTGAAGATTGTTGAAAACTCTAGGCATCGAAAGGTGAATAAAGATGCGAACTCAAACGGGAATGTGGTTGTTGTCAGCGTCGGTGATGCTGGGCCTGTCGGGACTGGCTGGCTGTGGCGGAGACAAAGGGGGCGAGTACCGTTCCTTCGATAAAGGCAAGGACGCCGCACCCGACGCCGAGACCGGAAAGGTTCACACGCACGATCATGACCACGGTCATGGGCCACACGAAGGTGAGCTGATCGAACTCGGCGAGGAAGAATTTCACGCGGAAGTCGTCGTCGATGAAAACAAATACAAGCTCACTCTGTATTTGCTCGGTGCTGATGCGAAGACCGCAGTGGCCATTGACGCGAAGGAACTCACACTGGAGATGCCCGGCAAGGACGCTCCCGTCAAGTATGCCCTGAAGGCTGGGCCTGGGGACGCCGATGGCAAAGCATCCCATTTTGAAATCACCAGCGAAGCGTTGTTCGACGCATTTCATGAGAACTCGAAGGCCGTTGGCAAGTTCAACGTCAGCATCGGCGGCAAAGAGTTCACCGGAGAAATCAAACACTCGCACGATGATGACCATGATCACGATCAAAAGCACGAAGAAAAGAAATAAGGCGGTACGGCAGGAGAAGGAGTACTCGTGCAGTGGAGAGGTCGAGGCTGGCCTCGGGCCTGTGAGCGGCGTGTTCCGATCCGGCCCGATGCTACCGCGTTCGGGTCACTGGTAAATTTTCTCCAGCCGATCGCCTAAGGCGAAATGAGAATGGCTCTCTGATGAACGAGCGTGAATTGACATCCACGGCAAGAAGGGAAACGGACGATCACGCGTTTGAGCGACCGACGGCTGGCTCGTCGGCCTCCCGATCTCCAAACGCTACGCGGTTGCCCGTGACGGTCCTGTCTGGGTTTCTCGGCGCGGGGAAAACGACGTTATTGAATCATGTGCTGCGGAACCGCGAAGGCCGGCGCGTGGCGGTGATCGTCAACGACATGAGCGAAATCAACATCGACGCCGCGCTCGTACGGGGCGGCGATGCGGCACTCAGTCGCACCGAGGAACAACTCGTCGAGATGACCAACGGCTGCATCTGCTGCACGTTGCGAGAAGACTTGCTGCGCGAGGTCAGCCGGTTGGCTCGCGAAGGGCGGTTCGATTATCTGCTGATCGAATCGACGGGCATTTCAGAACCGCTGCCCGTGGCAGAGACATTCACTTTTGAAGACGAGAACGGCGTTGGCCTAACGTCGCTCGCGAGACTCGACACGCTGGTGACGGTCGTCGATGCGGCGAACTTCCTACGCGAACTAGATGCAGAAGATGATCTCGCGACTCGTGGCTTGGGCCGCGATGCCGAGGATGACCGTGGCATCGGGGCGCTGCTGATTGAACAAGTCGAGTTCGCCGATGTGATCGTTTTGAACAAGACCGATTTGATCGACGAGCACCATCTGCAACAGCTTGAACGATTACTCCGCGACTTGAACTCGACAGCGAAATTGGTGCGGGCAAAGTTCGGTGATGTCCCGCTGAGCGACCTGCTGGAAACGCACCGCTTCGATTTCGAGCGCGCGACGCAATCGCTGGATTGGCTGGCGACACCACGCGAGCACATTCAATCCGAAGCAGACGAGTACGGCATCCGCAGTTTCGCATACCGGTCACGCAAGCCATTCCATCCGCAGCGGTTGTGGGATTTCATCAACGGCGACGTTCTCTCCGGCGTCTTGCGTTCCAAAGGTTTCGCGTGGCTCGCCAGCCGTCATGAACTCGTCGGCCAGTGGTCGTCGGCCGGAGTGGAATTGACTCTCAACGCAGGGGGCACTTGGTGGGCCGACACGCCGCAAGACGAATGGCCGAACGAACCCGTTGAAGTCGCCGAGATTCTCTCGTTTTTCGCGGGCGAGCATGGCGACCGTCGCCAAGAACTCATCTTCATCGGCATTGATCTCGACGAACCCACGATCCGCAGCGGCCTCGACAACTGCCTACTGTCAGAGGCCGAGTTCCGTCTCGGTCCGACGTGCTGGACGAAACTCGACGACCCGTTCCCGAACTGGCTCGACACACTCGACGGCACTGACCTCGCCGCCGAGTGCTCCGATCCAAACCACCACCACAGCCTCCCGTGAGACTGAGGTAAACACGAACAACGATTCGCGGAGCTAGCCAGCAATAGAAACGGATCCGTGATGGTCGCAGTGGCCGTTGTGCGGATGGTGCAAGTGACCATCGACCAGATAGTCGATGTGGTCACCATGTGGCACTGCCGGGTGTCCGCAGCCGGGTCCATGAACATGATCGGCCGCATGGCCGGAGCACGCATGGCCGCGGCCGCAGGAATCGGGATTCGCCGCACTCACGGGCAGCGTGTGTTCCTCCACCGAGCCGTCGGCGGCCTGATGATGCAGATGACCGTCGTGCAAGTAGTCGGTGTGTCCGTCGTGTTGCACGGCGACGTGGCCGCAGCCGGGACCGTGCGTGTGATCGTGATTGGCATGGTGTGACATGTTGAACTCCTTGAATAACAGGGACCGCCGGTCGCTCACCGCGAGCACCCGGCACAGGACCAGAAGGCGTGGTATCCTCCCCTTCGGGATTCACTCGTGTTCGTTGCCGTGCGCCAGCGCGTTAGCGATCAGATCGCGAACGTGCCCGTCGGCCAACGAATAAAAAACGTGTTTGCCCTCGCGACGAGCGGCGACGATTCGCTCCGCTCGCAATGTTTTCAATCGCTGTGACACGGCCGACAGGTTGTCGTCGAGTATTCCCGTGATCTCGGACACGCACAGCTCGCGTGACATCAACAGCGACAGCAACCGCAGACGATTCGTGTCACCGAGCGCTCGGAAAATGCCCGCTGCCCGCTCGCATGCCAAAGACTCAACCGGGCGAACGTCTGCCCGACTCGTGTGTTCGTGCGCTTCCAGTTCTTGATCTTCGTCCGGCATTCAAGACGCTCCATGAAATATTCAATTGATTAATTGCGATATTAATACAATTAACGGATTCATCAAGTGATGTTTTGATTAATCCTTTGGACCACCGATTTTTGCCGTCGAGTTGAACTGCCAAAAGGCAAAAGCTACATAGCGTTTACGTCATTTGCTGGTCATCCGAAATTTGTCTCACTCAGCAATTGCCCGTGAGGTCCCATTGGCCAGTCCGATGATTTTGCTAACCGTCTATTGCCTGCTGATCGTGGGAGCCTCGCTGTTTGGAGGCTTCGTGACCTCGTTGATTCGTCTGACTCATCGCCGGATGCAGCATATGACGGCCGGTATTGGTGGGCTGATGCTGGGTGTCGGAGTTTGGCATCAGATTCCCCATGCTCTGGCGACGGTGTCGGGACCGGGAGCTATTAATTGGTGCATGGGTTGGATGCTGGCGGGACTGCTGCTGACTTTCGCGATGCTCCGCCTGGGCCACGTTCATATTCATGCAGAACCAGAGAACGAAGCGCCCGACGGGAACGACGCCAAGCCAAGCGATTGTTCTCACGACCACGATCATGACCACGCGGCTTCCGGACGCGCGGTGAGCTGGTTCGGAATTTTCTTGGGACTATCGCTGCACACATTGTTGGACGGAGTCGCATTAGCTGCACATGTCCAAGCGGACTCGCTGCATCATGCGGGAGAAGTGACGTGGCTGATGGGCTTGGGAACATTCGTCGGCATCTTCCTGCACAAGCCGCTCGATTCGCTGTCGATCACTGGCTTGATGGTGGCTCGTGGTTGTTCCGCGCGATGGCGGCATCTCATCAATGGCGGCTACTCGTTGATGTGTCCTCTGGGCGCGATGCTGTTTCATTGGGGCGTCCAGCAGTTCTCGAAATCGCAAGCGGAATTTGTCTCAGCCGGCCTGGCGATGTCGGGGGGGGTCTTTATCTGCATCGCCATGAGCGACCTGTTGCCCGAAGTTGATTTCTCATCACGCGGCCGCATCGCCCGAGCTTTCACGGTGCTGCTAGGGGTCGCCGCCGCCTGGGCCATCGGCTTACTCGAACCGGAACAAGCCCACGAAGCTGCCGCACGACCGGAAGCGCACAAGCACGAATATCACAATCACAAACACGCTCAAGGCCACAAGTATTAGCCTGCGTTCGTTCGCTGCCGAACGTCAATCGCCAGTTGCAGGGCGGCGATTGGACTCGTTGCGCCGGTGGCGGTGATGCGTCTCGGTTCGCGGGAAGGGACGAGTCGTGGCCAGCGGCATTGAGGAGTGTCTGCTGTTGCGATCCGACCTCATCCGAAGTTAGTGCCTACGAATTGCAAACAGAAGGTATTTGCAATAACGCGATTGCCCCGACGATCATTTTCGCGATTGGAAGTGGCTCAAAGACAGTTCACACAGTGGCCTCGCAGGAGGATTTCGGTGACCTTGCCGACGGCACGCGATTTGGGGAGCTGGACGGTCACGTCGGTCAGACAGGTGACGTGGCCGCAGTCAAGGCAGACGAAATGCGGATGTTCCCGGTCGTCGTGTGCTCGTTTCCCGGTGGCGGCTGTTTTAGGGGTGACGTGCTTGAATTCGTAGCGGCGAATCTGATCGCCGATGTCCAGTCGGATGAGCAGTCCAGTGTCGGCCAATTCGATTAGCGCGCGATAGGCCGTGGAGGGATCGAAACCCGATTCCCGCAGCCGTTCCGCGACGTCACTGTGACTGAGTGGCTGATCGGACTGAGAGAGCAATCGCAAAATGGCGATGCGGCTAGGCGTGCATCGCAGGGCGGCGGCCTTGAGCTGTTCGCGAGCCGATTCCACGCTGACAGCTCCGCTGGTTTTTTTGGGGGCGGGCATGTGTCACCTCGATTTGCGGCACTGGGACAGGCAGGACGATGCTAGTCCGCACGATTTGCAACCGCCAGTGACGAACGGCAACTGCCAGCGGCATAAACGACGGACGCAGCCAGCATGTTTGCAGATGTATTCCACCTGCAAATCACTTGCAAAAGAGGAGGCACAGCTTATTCTACGACCTACACAATGAAGTACGGACTTAGTCGAACGTGAAGTTTCTTTTTTGGAAAGGTCATCCGATCATGGCGATTCTGGCGCATCACGTTGAGATTCAGCTGTTTGAGGTTTTGCACATCGCTCCCGAAACAACGCTGCAGCATATCTGCTTTTTCGCGGTGACACTGCCGATTCTGGCTATTCTGGGCTATGGCGCTTGGTCGTTGAAACGCGATTTGACCGCGTTTCTGAAAAGTCGTCGTGACACCAGTTCCGACGTCCCAGCTCAAGCCTAACACCACCCCCGTGTGCGCGATGCTGGCTCTGCGGTTCTCGTGCAACGAAAGGCAATGCAGGTGAACGGGACCAATCGAGCGGCGTTGGCTCAGATTGTATTTTGTCGGGGCTGCTGTTGTGGTCGCGAAGACCGTGGCTTTCCAGCGGTTCCGGTGGAACGACTGAAGGCGGTGTGGAAAGCCGAACGATTGAATTCGACCGTGCAGCTTACGATTTCCGGCTGCTTGGGTCCGTGCGATCGAGCGAATGTCGCGTTGATCCTCACCCCCTCGGGGTTGGAGTGGTACGGCGACCTGAGTGAACCGGCCGATTTCGACGCAGCGATTGAGTGGGTTCGCGAGTGTCGCGCGGCCAATCAACTGTTACCTCGGCCAGCGACTTGGGAGTCGCGTCGGTTCGTGCGGTTTCCAGACGAATCGAACGGGTCAGCCTGTGCGGTGCGTCTCGACGAGGACTGGTTCCCCGAACCAATCACCGCCGTCACGAGTTGAGGAGTTCCCCATGGCGACGATGTTCGGCAGCCGTGCTGCGGCGAATCCCGAAGTGCTCGCGCGGGTGAAGGCATGGGTGCGCGAATTCGGCGGGTTGTCGGATGAGGTGTCAATGCTCGTCACGGAATTGCGTTGCACCGAGCCGGGTTGTCCGCCACTGGAAACGGTGATCGCAGTGCTCGACCAGCCAGGGAAGCCGCGACAATTCAAGATTCACAAAGCGATGTCTGACTTGAGTTCGCTTGATGTCCAAGTGTTACTTAGTGGCAAGCCGGTGTGTGAACACGAAGTTGACCAGTAAATCTAACGAAAGGTTTCTGTCATGACCACAACTTCCGAGCGTGTGCCGGTCACCGTGTTGACCGGGTTTTTGGGTTCGGGCAAGACGACGTTGCTCAATCATGTGTTGACGGCCAATCACGGCAAGCGGATCGCCGTCATCGAGAATGAGTTTGGCGAGGTTGGCGTCGATCAGGAATTGGTCATCAACGCCGAGGAAGAAATCTTCGAGATGAACAACGGCTGCATCTGCTGCACCGTGCGGGGCGATCTGATCCGCATTCTCGGCAATCTGATGAAACGAAAGGACAAGTTTGACGCGATCATGATCGAGACGACCGGACTAGCTGACCCTGGTCCTGTCGCGCAGACGTTCTATGTTGATGACGAGATGCAGCAGAAGCTGAAACTGGACGCCGTCGTCACCGTCGTTGATGCCAAGCACGTCTGGCAACACTTCGACACCGACGAGGTGCAGGAGCAGATCGCCTTTGCCGACGTGATCCTGATCAACAAGATCGACCTCGTGTCGGCCGACCAGCTGAACCAGTTGGAGGCTCGCATCCACAAGATGAATGCTGCCGCGCGAATTTATCGCACACGGAACTCGGTCGTGGAGATGGATCGGATTCTGAATGTCGGCGGGTTCAATCTCGACCGGGCTCTGGAGGTCGATTCGAAATTCCTTGAGCCGGAATACCCGTTCGAGTGGGGCGGGGTGTTCGAGTTGACGGAGGGAACGTTTCGCTGGGAAATGCAACCCGGTCCCGACCCGGCGATGAACTTGATCGTGTTGCCGACCAGCGACAGCGGATCGGGACTGGAATCGGTGCTGATGGATGCCGTGCTGACATATTCGGACGCCGAACGACCGGTCGCACCCGGCGGCGACATTGCGATCGGCAAGACGCTCAATCAGTTGCAGCTTAGCGAGGCGACATCCACGTTCCGGCTGTCGGTCCCACAGCGCGGCCGCTACGCAATCTTCACCGAGCATCATCCCGACGAATTCCAGGCGCGGTTGATCCGTGAGTCGGACGCGATCGCGGCGACCGAGACGCGTGAGTACAAGCCGGATCATGAGCACGACGACGAGGTTTCGTCGGTCGGCATTACCACTCCGGGGGATTTGGATCTCGGTAAGTTCCAAGCGTGGCTGCAAACCTTGCTAATGACCAAAGGCCAGGACATCTTCCGCATGAAGGGGGTCTTGAGCATGAAGGGCCACAACCAACGCTTCGTCTTTCAGGGAGTTCACATGCTGGTCGACAGCGACTTTGACCGACCGTGGCACAAAGATGAAGAGCGTCACAACTCACTAATCTTCATCGGCCGAGGACTCGACCGAGAGGAACTCAACGCTGCGTTCAAGTCCTGCCTGGCGATCAGTCGCAAATAATTTTAAGCGTGTGACTTCTGAGGGTACGACGGACTTCCAGTCCGTCGCCAAAAGGTTGATGCCGGAGGACTGCAAGTCTACCGGACCGTTTCAGCCCAACCCTCGAATCAAGAACTGACAGGCTGGAAGCCTATCCCACGTTTGGAATCTGTACATGTTTGGCGTTAGCAAAAAAACGAAGGCGAAACTGCACGGCGTCTGGCCGTTTGCGATTGAAGATCATGTGATTGACGCCTGTTGGTCGGGTCAATCGGATCAGGTCGCGGTGGCGGCGGTTTCGGGACCAATCACGCTGTTGGATGGTGCGACCGGGAAGCTGCGGCACTCACTGTCCGGTCACGCAGTCGGAACGACGGCCATCGCGTTTCATCCCGACCGCCAGTTGTTGGCGAGCGGCGGTCAGGATGGTCGCATCCGCCTGTGGAACACCGACAGCGGAGCGGAACACGCTCAACTCACGGCGGGGAGCGATTGGGTCGAGACACTGGCTTGGAGCCGCGATGGTTCGACGTTGGCGGTCGCAGCTGGCAAGCGCGTCCGCTTTGTGAACGTCCACGGGGAGTTGCTGTCTGAGACACCGGACCACTCCAGCACCATTGCGGACATTCGCTGGCAGCCGCACACCGAACTGCTGGCGGTGGCGAGCTACGGCGGTGTGTCTTTGTGGCGACCGGGTGATCCGGAACCGGTTCAGCAAATTGACTTCAAAGGCTCGTTGTTGCGACTGGCTTGGCGCCCGGACGGCCAGATTCTGGTGGCGGGAACTCAAGAGGCGAGCGTGCGGTACTTCGACGTGAAAGGTGGCGGTGATCCGTTGCAGATGTCCGGCTTCGCAACCAAGGTTCGCGAGCTGAGTTGGCATCACAGCAGCCGCTGGCTGGCGATCGGCGGCGGGCCGATGATCTGCGTCTGGGACTGTTCCGGTAATGGACCCAAAAATCGGCGACCGCTGTTGCTGGAAGTCAATGACGGTACCGAGCGGATCACAACGGTCCAGTTTCAGCACAATGGCCCGTTGCTCGCTGCGGGCAACGAAGCGGGAATGATGACCGTCTGGCAAGCAGATCAATTCGACAAACCGGTCGGATGGTTCGACGCACCGTCTGCGATCAGCGTCCTCGCGTGGTCGCCCAACGATCAGATCCTGCTCGCCGGTTGCGCGAATGGCATTGTCGCGACCTTCACGCTCGATTGACCTGGACGGGAAGCTCCGAACGGCGACATTTTTGAGCGGCACAATCGGACCTCACGGATCTCGATCTTGTGATTATTTCGCAATTGACTCCTGCGAATTCTTGCAAGCTTTGGCTAGAATCCCGCCCACTCGGACTGGTCGCCGTGGAACTAAGAACGTGAACGAAGCGGTTCCTGTACGCGAAGAGTATGAGTTGCTCAACCTGGATGAAGTTCGCATTGACCCGGCTTGGGCATTGCGAGTGCCGGCGAGTCTCGCTCTGCGCAAGTCGGTGTTGCCGTTGTCGTCGCTGGACGGAGTCGTGCAAGTCGCGTGCTTGAACTTGGACGACGCGTCGACGCTGCAAACGGTCGAGCGCTACGTCGAACATCCGCTAAATCCTCTGTTGGCTGAACGTGAGTCGCTGCGACGCGCGCTGACGCGCATCTTCGGAGCGGTGTCGATTCCCGGTGCGATCTCTGGCGCGCCAATGCGACTGCGAGTTCGTGACGGTCGCGCGAACGACGGCGATGAAGGCTCGGTCGCTCTCAGCGATGAACTCATGCAAGCGGCGCTGATGCGAGGAGCTTCGGACATTCACATTGATCCGAGCGAACGCCAGGTCCGCATTCGGCTGCGCGTGGACGGCGAGCTAGAGACTTATCGCGATCTGCCAAGCGATCTGCATCACGGATTGATCAGCCGGTTCAAGGTGCTCGGCGAATTGGACATCGCCGAGAAGCGTGCTCCGCAAGACGGCCGCTTCACAGTATCGGTCGGAGCCACAGGGCAGCGTGTGGATGTTCGCGTGGCGACGCTTCCGACGAAGCATGGCGAACGGATGACGCTGCGATTGCTGGCGCTCGATACCAGCGGCATCACGCTCGAAGGCTTGGGGATGTCGCCGCACGATCTCGATGTGTTCGAGCAAGCGGTGGCTCGACCGCACGGGCTGGTGTTGCTCACTGGGCCGACGGGGAGCGGCAAATCGACGACGTTATACGCGGCTCTCAAACATCGGCTGGCGGCGATCGGCGGCAACTTCATCACGATTGAAGACCCGATCGAATACGAAATCCCCGGCGTTGCGCAGGTCGAGGTCGATTCGGTGGACAAGGTCGGGTTTCGCAAAGCTCTGCGGAGCGTTCTCCGGCACGATCCTGATGTCATCATGATCGGTGAAATTCGCGATCCCGAAACCGCCGACGTGGCGCTCAAGTCAGCTCTGACGGGACATCTCGTGTTCAGCACGCTGCACACGAACTCGGCGGCGGGCGTAGTCACGCGATTGATCGACATGGGACTGCAACGCTACCTCGTCGCAGCGACGCTGCGATTGGCCGTCGCTCAACGCCTGGTGCGCCGCCTGTGCCCACGCTGCCGAGTTGCTCGGCCAATGACCTCCGCCGAAGCGGCCGTCCTGCAACGCCCCGAACTGGCCGGGGCGACGGTCTATGAACCTAGCGGCTGCTTGCACTGCGCGGGACGCGGCGTCGTCGGACGGATCGGCCTGTTTGAACTGCTGCCGATGGACGAAGCGCTTTCCGGCGCGGTGACTCGCGGAGCCTCGGAATCAGAATTGATCCAACCGCTACGGAGTGACGGCCTGCGATTGCTGCACGACGACGGAATCGAAAAAGCCCTGTCCGGCGAAACAACCATTCAAGACGTGCTGTCCGCCGTGACGATCTGGTGAAAGGCAAAAGCGGTGAACAACGCGACCCGCTCAATCCCCAAACTCGACACTCAATCCGGGGACTTGCTCAAAGTCGCGGTGGTTGCGAGTAATAAGCGTCACGTCGTGAGCGCGACAGATGGCGGCGGTTCGCAGATCATGCGACTTGATCCGAATATTCTGCCGCCGCCACTTGCGAAACTCATCTTCGCAGACGGGGCCCTAACTCAAAGATGCAAAGCCGCGCGGATCATGATAGCTCTCGATCAACAAGTCGCAGGCTGCGCCGAGGCTGATCCGGCCATGTCCTGCTTCCGACCGCCGCACTTGCTCCAACCGACCTTGCGAAACTGCTTCGACCGCGATTACCGGGATGGATTGCCGATCCCCCGGGATCGCTGTAGACCCCGACACAGTTTCGGGATCGCCGCGTCAAGAATCGCCAAGGATATTGGTGTCGAAGGCAAACATCATTTGAAAAAGAGTGCGTCTCGTTCGCGGTCGCGCGCTTCGTATGTTTCTCACGCGATTTCATCCAGCCTGGGGTCATTCTTGTACTTGCCCGCCTGCGATTTGATCCCTCGGCCTCGGCCACAATCTGGCTCCAGCCGAATGCTGACCAATCCGCTCTTTCGGATTCACTCGCGCAGTTCGACTTCCATTGCGTTAATCACTGCGGATTGGGTCGAACCCCGGACTTGCGGATTAGAAGCGCCGAGCACCGTCGCTTCAAACACGCCTTCGGTCTCTGCAATCAAAACGGTAATGGACGTGCGAAACCTCCCACTCAACCTGTCACGAATTTCTCACTGTGCAGCAAGAGTGTCATCAGCGATGTGAAACTTCGATCCGACGTTTTTCTGAAACGACCTGAACCATGCCACTTTTTGACTACATCGCACGCGACACGACCGGACGGCCGCAACGCGGGACGTTGGATTCGGCGAATGCTCAGGCGGCGGCGCAGGTGTTGCGCGGGCGTGGGTGGCGATTGCTCAAGGTCACGGCTCAGCGGCGCGAAGATAAAGCGTGGCAACCGTTCACACAGACGATCAACCCATCGAACTGGATGCCGATTCGATTGGCCGATGTCGAACTGTCGCTCAGCCAGCTTGGAGTCATGTTGCGGTCGGGACTGACACTGTTGACCGCGCTGCGCACGGTCGCGGAACAGTCGTCGAAAGCTCGGCTGCGGCGAGTCTGGCAGGATGTGTCCGACCGCATTCAAGAAGGAGCCAGCTTTCATCAATCTCTGGCTCAACATGTGTGCTTCCCGCCTTTGGTCGTGCAATTGGTGCGAGTCGGTGAGGAGACTGGATCACTGGACATTGTTATTGATCGAGCGGCGAAAGCACTCGAACGTCGTCGCGTGCTGTTCATGCAGGTCACTACAGCGCTCGCGTACCCGGCCATTGTCTTCGTGGCGGCGATCGGCGTATCGGCGTTCATGGTCGTGAAGGTCATTCCGCAGTTGCAGAAGTTCTTGTCGGCGATGGGCCGCAAACTGCCGGCGATGACGCAATCGTTGGTGGATATGTCGGCTTGGCTTCAGACGAATGGGCCGATGATGCTTGGTGGCCTGTTCCTTGCTTTGGTCGGGTCATACCTGTTCTACGCGACGCCTCAAGGTCGACTGCTGGTAGACCGCTGGTTGTTGAAAATTCCGATCATCGGCGGAGTCCTGCGATTGGCGGCCACGGCCTCGTTTGCGACTTCACTGGGTTTGCTGCTGCGGAGCGGCATCACGCTGCTCGACGGCCTGCGCGGCGTCGAGCAACTGCATCGCAACCGGCACATTGCCAACGTCGTCAACAACGCACGCGAGTCCGTGCTGCGTGGTGGAGCGTTGGCACCGGCGCTCTCTGGTCAATCGGCGTATTCTCCCCTGTTGGCTCGAATGGTCGCGGTCGGCGAGCAAGGGGGCACTTTGGACGAAGTGCTGCAAGAGGTCGCTCAATACCATGAAAGCCAGTTGCAGGTCGCGATCCGCCGCCTGAGCGCGTTAATTGAGCCGGCCATCATCATCATTGTCGGTGGCGTCGTCGGGTTCGTTTACATCTCGTTCTTCATGGCGCTGTTCTCGGCGGGCGGCGCGAAATTCTGAGGGGAGTAACTAATATGAAAGCTCTAAATTTCAAATCGCAGATTTCGAAACTCGCAAGCATTCGCAACGCGTGCCTGCTGATGCTTGCGGCACTCAGCGTGTCACAGTTCGCGCGGACGAATGGTTTTGATCGCGGCGCCGCCGCTCAAGAAACACCTGCCAAACAAACCGGGTTGGATGCTAAGCCGTCGCCACAGACGGACGCTCCGAAGTCCATTCCCGAACCGCCGCGTGGAGGCGAGGAATCACCCGTGTCGCGTGAACCGGCGTTGAACGATCCGACCAATCCCGGTGCGGACTTGAGACAAATCATGCAGCAAATGAAGTCAAACAAAGTGCCGGGAGCCACCGTCCGACCGACGCTGCCGATCATTACACTGCGCGGTCGAGTTTTACCGACCGAAACGGACGGCGTCGCTCTGCTCAACGTCGACAAGCAACTGGTTCGCATTCGTACCGGACAAGAATTGCGGCTCAATGTGGGTGGTTCCGCGTTGACGATCCAAGCCGAAGAAGTTTCCACCCGCGCTGTCCGACTGCTGGTCGCTCCGCTGAATGTGCGACTGGAACTGTGAATGCGAAGACTCTTCTTTGCCGTCGCCGTCGGTCTGCTGTGGTTGTTGCCGTCCCAGACGGCGGTGTCTGACGATGTCGCTGCAGCCAAGCCGCCACGCGCGATTCAACCGCTCGACGACATGAGTGGGATCGAGAAGACGAACCTCGCGATCATGCAAGGCTTTACCTCGGTGTGGTTCTTCACGCTTGGGGCCTGCATGGGCAGTTTTCTCAACGTGGTGATTTATCGATTGCCGGCCGGCTTGAAACTCGGCTCGCCTCCGTCGCGATGCCCGGTGTGTGAGACGCGCATCGAACGCCGCGACAACCTGCCGATCATCGGCTGGCTGCGGCTGCGCGGTCGCTGCCGAGCGTGCGGGACGAAAATCTCGCCGCGTTACCCGCTCATCGAGCTGCTCGTCGGAATGCTGCTGCTGTTGTTCTTGCACGTCGAACTCCTCTCCGGCGGCAAGAACCTGCCGTATCGCGAACCGAACACCTACGCCGGTGTCGTTTGGATCATCTGGTACACCAAATGGGATTTGGTTGGCATCTACTTTTTCCATCTGTTTCTGCTGTGCGTATTGCTGGCTGCCACGCTGATGCACGTCGATGGCCACGCGGTTCCGAAACGCTTCTGGCGATTCGCGTTTGCCGTCGGCCTGATCGGTTCGACGTTGTTTGCCACGCTGCATCCGATCCCGTTTATTGCACCGCGACCGCAATGGCTCGAACAACTCCGCTGGTCGATCACGCTGACCGACAAGATTTTCTCCGGCTGGCCGTTCCGGCTCGGAATCGGTCTGGATGGTCTCGCCGATGCTGTTGCCGGAACGCTTTCCGGCGGAGCGCTCGGTCTTGTGATGGCCGCGTGCTGGAAAGGCACGCAACCGAGAGTTGAATCGGCTGACCGCGATCTTGTCTTGGCGAGTGCGCTCGTCGGCCAATTCCTCGGATGGCAGGGAAGTGTCGCGTTGTGCTTCATTGGGATTCCGCTTCAGCTCGCACTGCGATTCGCCACGCCACGCCGGCTTCAATCTGCCCGCTGGCAACTTGCCGTCCTGGCAGGCACGCTCACATGTCTATTGCTCGTCTGGAAGCCGGCCCACAAATTCCTGGTCGGCATTGAAAACTCGATCGGCTAATAGGCCTGTGCTGCCTGTCATTGACTGACGAACCGTCAGATTAGGCTGCCAAACCAGGCACTCTCGCAAATGTAAAAGATCGGAAGTTGCAAGTTGGTTGATTTCGTCATAATTTCCTCTCATGCCTGACTGGTCGGGCGAATTGAGCAAATAGTGAAGCTGTGATGCAGGTCAGTTCATCGGACTACTAAGCCGATCAAAATTTAACTTCGGTTCGTTGCTTTGGGTGTTACTTTCCGCCACCTGACCAAAAGAACGACCCATAACAACTGCCGCTCGAAGGAACGCTTCGACGTCCGTGTCATTTGCTTTAAGTCGCCTGAACCGGCGGTTTGTGAATTTGGCTGGAGATGATAATGCCATCCTTGCAACGTCGGTCTGGTTTTACGCTCACCGAGTTACTCGTCTCGATCGCCGTCGTGGCGATTCTGATGGCGCTCCTATTGCCAGCTGTCCAAGCGGCTCGCGAGCGGGCGCGAGTCTCGCAGTGCAAAAACAACCTGCGGCAGTTTGGACTGGCGCTGCACAACTACCACGATGCCTATGCCGTGTTGCCTCCCGGATGCGTCGGCAACCCGAACGATCCTGCGAATCTTCAAGGCTGGGGTTGGGGGGTGATGATTTTTCCTTTTCTGGAACAGAAGCCGTTGTTTCAGACACTCGATCCCGTCCGCAATTCGCTGCCTGATGTGCTCGTGAACGCGGAATTGCAGCCCAAGTTGCTGATTTCGGTTCCGCTGTTTCGTTGCCCCTCCGACATTGGATATCCGTTGCAGAGTGACCAGCGAACCTTCAGCGGCTTTGTGTTGAGACCCACTGCGACAACGGCGACGATTGAAATGAGCGCGTCGGACAAGCACATCACTTACGCCTGTTTCATTCCTCCACCATCCCCTACACCATCCCCAGCACCGTCCTTGCCACCTCCTGGCACTTGGGGCGTGCAGACGGCGACGTCGAATTACGTCGGTTCGTTCGGCAATCTGTGGAAGACCGATCCGAACTTGTGGACCACTGCGGACTATGTCGGCAACGGAGCGTTCGGCAGCAATTCGAGCGTTCGGACCAAAGACGTGAGGGATGGTACGAGTTGTACGTTCGCGATCGGAGAACGGGGTTGGCGGAGTTTCGCGTCCGTTTGGGCTGGGACGGATGCCTGGAATCGTTGCGAACGCGAAGGAATTCCGATGATCCTGGGCACCGCTCACTACCGTCTGAATGCCGACCCCCATCCGTATAATTTGAGCTGTGATCCCGGCGGCGCGGCAGGCTTTGGCAGCGAGCATTCAGGCGGAGCAAATTTCCTGATGCTCGACGGCAGCGTGCGAACCATCGCCAACGATATCAACTACAATCAACACTCGGAACCGGCACTGATGTCGGTCTTCGGCAGACTGGCGCGACGCGATGACGGCCGGCCGTTGGGTGAGTTCTGATCGAATCGTTCCGGCACTTCACTTCCGCGATTGCTGATCGTATGGCGAACACTTGGCATGCTCAGAGGAATTTATGGATCGGTTTGGGAGCTATCTGCCTTTGGGTGGTGGGATATTGGACGTCAGTTGTGACTCGCCCCGCCCCGTTGCCGCCAAGTCATCGTCATGACCCTGGCGTACATGGCGGAGTCATCGTGCCGGTTGGCGTGGATCACTACCACGTCGAGGCGGTCTTCGAAAAGGACGGAACCATTCGCCTTTTCACCCTTGGACAGGATCAGACGTGTGTGATGCCGGTTCCGACTCAGCGCCTCGTGGCATACGCGAAGTTAGGCCACAGCGTCGAATCGACCCGCTTGGACCTCGAAGCCCAATCACAAGAATCCGATCCGCCCGGCGAGACATCACAATTCGTCGGTCGTCTGCCATTGGAAATGGTCGGACGCCAGTTGGTTGTCGTCGTACCGAACATCACAATGGGAAAAGGCCGATACCGGTTCAGCTTTCTGGCCGAAGCCGGTGACGAACCCGAAATGCCACAAAAGATCGTCGATGAAGCCGAACGGGTTCTGTATTTGACGCCAGGTGGTAAATACACGGAAGCGGACATTCGCATCAATGGCTCGATGACCGCGTCACAAAAATATCGCGGCTTCCATTCCAAACATGACCTGCATCCGAAATCCAGAGATTTCATCTGCCCGGTGACGCAAACGAAGGCCGATCCCAACTGTTCGTGGACTATTAACGGACAGCGCTATCTATTCTGCTGCCCGCCATGCATCGATGAATTTCTCAAACGTGCCAAAGAACACCCGGACGAAATTGAGGCCGCGAAATCGTACGTGAAATAGGACGCGTATTCTCGACTCGGTGGTGGAGAGATATTCAAATCAAGCTGGCAACTTTTGGCTGACCAAGTGATAGGGAGAGTCGTCGTTTCGGCCGCGATGCTTCTGCTCGCGTGGAGACCACTACCAACGGTTCTCGCTTTAGTCGCCTGTATTGTCGGTGTGATCGTGACGCCGATGCTCATTATTGCTGGCCCGGTGGCGGCGCATTCTGATCGTGCTGATGTTTTCCCGCCGAACGCGACGCGGATGTTTTTTCCGGCGGTTTTAGGTTCTCGACCTTGAGCGTCACGAAGTTCTCATCCTTCGGATGAGACTTCGATGCTCAGACCGGAAGTCGTGCAGGAGCCGAAGCGGGGATCGACGACTCCTTCGTAACTCGGTTGGAAGTTGGCCAGTTCTTCGGTCATCACCATTTGGACGACTACGCAATAGTGCTTGCCGGCGACGGCACCATCGTCGGTTTTGTAGGTTGTCAGGTGAAAGACGCCGTCCATGTCGATGGTTCCTCACGCCTAGACTTTGTGGTCTCGCGATTGGACTTCGACCGTGCCGACATGCGCAGGCGAGCCGTCCGCGAAGACGACTCGGCCTGTCACCGGATCGGTGAGGCGCCGACCATGGGAGCAACCGAGGGCGAGTCCCGTCACCCCGACCATCCCGATTATTCAGACAGCCGTAACTCCCGTCGAATCCGCCGCGCAACGGTCGAATTCCATCAATGATGACAATTATGGCTCAAGACTGAGTTGCTCATCGCTTCACTTAAACCATTACAGCTTCGCAATTTTGTTGCAGAACACTGTCAAACTTTGCCGATTATAACGGTTGGTCGGATCTGCCTTTGAAAGGGCGGGTGTCTCAATGTTTGGTCGCAAATTGGCTGTCGCGGCAGCCGTAGGGAGCGGGCTTTGGCTCGCTTCGGGGTCGGTCTTTGAGCCGATGATGTTCACGCTGCGAGCGGAGGAACCGCCGAAAACTGCAGTGACGAAACCGTCTCGCACTGTGACCAACGTGTTTCCAGTCATTCGTGAGAAGTCCGGTTCAAAGCCGACCAACGTTCGGCCCGTACAGTTTGAGATTGAAGTGCCAACTCCCAAAGCGGTTCCGCCAGAGCCGGAACCAGGCAACGAGCAGAATCTCAGTCCGCGCGGGCTGCCTCCCATCGCCAAAACGTCCGACCAACCACTTCCACCGTCGCCAGCCCCTGCGCGGCGCGAGTACCAGCTTCCTCCCGAAGCGTTGAACCGGATGGCGTTGATTGAATTTCGCGGCGTCGCGCTTCGCGAGGCGATGCAGGATTTCGGCGAGCAGTCCGGACTGAACATCATCACCTCGCCGGACGCGGCCAAAGTCGAGATCAATGTTTATCTGCGAAACGTCACGGCGAAGGATGCGCTCGACAGCATCGCGAAGGCGAACGGGCTGTACTACAAGTTCGACGAGCAATCCGGCATCGTCCGCATCTCGACGACGAAGGAATACCGCAAGTCGCTCTCCGAGTTTCAAGAGGAGCGCACGGAAGTCTTCACGCTGCTGTACCCGAATCCGTACGCGGTTGCGTTGGCGATTCGCAATACCTATGGCGAACGAGTGCGAATGGGGGTCGGTGACTTGCAGACCGACTTCGATCAAACGCTCGATCTCACTCAACGGTTGCAACGCTTCGATTTGATCGAGAGCCGCAATCAAGGCTTGGGGACGTTTCAGAACAATGGCCAATTCGGCGGCCGAGGTGGCAATCAATTCGGCGGAGGGTTTGGCGGCGGCTTAGGAGGTGGACTCGGAGGCTTCGGCGGCGGACGATTTGGTAATCAGTTTGGGGGCGGTTTCGGAGGCGGCGGCTTCGGCGGCTTCGGCGGCTTCGGCGGCTTCGGCGGCTTCGGCGGCTTCGGCGGCGGACTCGGTGGGTTTGGCGGCAATCAATTCGGCGGACAACAAAATCAACAGCCGCAGCCGGAGAAGCCACTTGAGAATCTCTCGCCCGAAGAAATCTTCGCGATTGAAACGGCGAAGCAGACCGGGACGACCGATCCCGAAGCGGTGTCGGGCATCTTGGAAAAATACCGGGCCACAATCTTTGTGTCGGTGATCCGCCGCAACAATCAGCTCATCGTGCGGACGGGGGACGAACAGGTCATGCAGCAAATTCGTGAGCTGGTCGCGCGGCTGGACGTGCCGACACCGCTGGTGCTGCTCGAAGTGAAAGTCATGCGGGTCGATCTGAGCGACGGGTTTCATTCGGTGTTCGATTACCAGCTCACCGACGGCAGATCGACAGCGGGGACGTTTAGCCAAGGAGATTTCGTCGGCATTCCTGCGAAAGCGGCCGCGAATGTCGCGGTTGCGGGATCGACTTTTCTGCAAGGCGTGAGCTTTGCTAATGGAGTTTCGGCGGGCGCGCGGGCCAGCGATCTGACATTCCAATACGTCAACGAGTCGTTCCGCATGAGGATGCAGTTGCTCGAAGACCGCAACCGCGTCACGGTACTCAGTTCGCCGCTGTTGCTGACAGCTAACAACGAAGTCAGCCGCATCTTTGTCGGCGAGACCGTGCCGATCACAACCACGTCCGGTTCGACGACGCAGTTCCAAAACGTCGGTAACACGAACACGAATCTTAACGCACCGACGACCGAACTACAGGACATCGGCAGTGCGTTGCTCATCACGCCCAACATCAACGCCGACCGTACGGTCACGCTTCGCATCTCTCAAGAGCAGTCCGAGATCAACTCGAACGGCGGGACGATCTTCTTGCCCGTGACGACCGGCGACGACAATCAGACGACCGGATTTCAGGCTCAGCAAGTGGACACCGTTCGCCGCCGTACGGTCAGCGGCACAGTGGTCGCCAAAGACTGCATGGCCGTTGCGCTCGGCGGGCTGATCGAAGAAGGAGTCGTCGACATTCGCTCAAGCGTGCCGGTGCTCGGCAAGCTGCCGGGACTGGGTTTCTTCTTCCGTCGCCAAGCGACCGGACGTAGTCGCAACGAACTGCTCATCGTAATTCGCCCGTACGTCTTCAACACGCCTGCCGAGTCCGCCGCGCTCAGCCAACAACTCTTGCCGGAACTGAGCATGCATCCGAACTCGCCCGACGCTCAAGGCTCGATGAACACGTTCTATCCGCACGAAGTCGCGCGTCCCAATCCTCCCGTCGATATCGACGACAACATCTTTCGTTTCCACAGTGTGCAACCGAAACGGTACTGACCAGCGTCGTCGTCACCGCTTCGCGTGACGAGCCAAACGCTTGATCGACTTGATTTCGTAATGGCCTGGGAATCCATCATGCCTAATGCCTTCCGTCTTACTGTGCTATTCGTGCTGCTTGTTGTTGGTGTCAGCCGAGCGGCTGAACCCAAGTCTCCATCGTCGTCGCCGCCGAAAGGCACGCTGCGTCTCGCTGCCGACAAGACGAAAGGGATCTTCTCTGGCTTCAAGAAGTCGCCTGCCAAATCCGAGGACAAGGCCGCTGCGGATCGCCCCGCAGCGGTCAAGGCGCGCGAGACGACCGCCGCCGTGAAGACGATCCGGATGGATGGTCACGCGCTGATGCTCGGCCAAGAGGACCAACTGGCTTTGACCACCGAACAGTTTCGTCAGCAAGCGGCCGAGTTACTGCAAACCGATCAGCGTCTTGGGCTGACTCCGTTGGTGCGTCGCTACCCCGACATCGCGCTGCAAACGCTGCGTGACAGCTTGTCGTCAGCAACTCCCGACAAAACGCTCGACGCAATTGCCTCCACGTTTGACAACTTGTGGTCGAATTTGCCGAGCAATAACGGCTGGTCTGCCGCGCTGGCCGCGAAGACAAACGCACCGCAAAAGTACGACGCGGCTATCAAGGCTCGCCGAGAACTTGTCGCAGCGATGTCCGATGGCCGCTTGCCGGAACGCCGAGTCGCTCTGCCGAGTGTGTTGCCGAAGGATGCGCCGACGCCGTGGCAAGTCGATGCGTGGCACCTCACCGGCATCGTCGCGTTGTTGGAAGAGCGTCCCATCGACGCCGCGAAAGCGTTTCAACAAGCCGCTCGTTTGGCGACGACATCGCAACCTTTTGAAGCTGCCACCAGCAGTTTGCTGTGGAGCGAAGCCGCGCGCCGCAACGGTGACGCGAAGCTGGCCGTCTCGGCGTGGCAGTTCTCCGTCTCGCAAGCGGCGAGCCTGCTCAAGCGATACCCGCCAATCCACGACCCTGCGTATTGGGAACGAGCCGCCTACATCCGTCCGAACGGAGCGAACTGGCCGACCGAACTCGCGCCGGCGTGCAAAGAATCATTGTCACACACCCACTTGGCGGACTTGGAGAGTTCCGTCGATGCGACCGACATTACCGCCGCGTTGTGGGCGTGTATCGGCCTCGCGCGTCTCGACCGCGATGAATCGCAAGCCGCGCTTGTCGCATTCAAGAAGGCCGAGTCGCTCGCGACGACATCCCTCGACCGCGACCGTTTGCAGCTTGCCGAAGCGAAGACCTTTGTGCGACTCAATCAAACGGCGGCAGCGATGGCGCTCCTGGCCCGCTTGTCGCAACACGAATCGTCCGTCATCGCTCGCCCCGCGCTGGCGCTGCTCGGCACGATGAAGCTGCAAGCCAATCAAGCCACAGTCGGCTTGAGCCTCTTGCGTAAAGCTCTGGAATCTGAACCATTGACGAATTGGCCCGGCCGCGGGGAAGCCGAAGCGGACCTCGGCCTCGCCTACTTGATGACTGGCGACGAACCTCGTGGCCTGAAAGCACTCCACGCCGCTCAGCAGCAGTTCGAATCGACCGACCAACTCGAACTGCTGCTGACGGCTCTTCAAAACGAAGCCGCCTACCACACGTCACGCGGCAACAAACCGGCTGCCGTCAACGTCAACGAACGACTCGCGCGACTCACGCCAACCAAATAGTCGCTGTCGCTCGCGATGAAACGCAGGGCTGGCAGTACCGCATCTTGTGAAGCTTTTTGAAAACTCCGAGGCAAAACCAGGTGATCAACAGGGAATGTCGAAGAATGTGAGTGAGATGAAATGACATCTCACGTTCTTTGCCTGTTTCGACCTGAGTCACAAACCGCTGTTTCAAAGAATTTATGGCGGCAGGCTATTCGTTTACCCGCCCCGCTTTCCGCTGGAATTCCAAGCCGTCATCGTCGTCCGATGACGGCTTTTGCTTGCGCCGATTACTTCGCCGATTGTTGCTTTTGCAGGTCAGAAATCTGTTGTGAGAAACCTTCCAACTGGTTGTTGCTCAGCTTGATGTTCTTGGTTTCGGCTCCCAAGCGAATGCCAATTCGTTTGGCCGCACCGCGTTGTTCAACGATGCGGTTTTCGACGAGTTCAATGGCCTCCGTACCTCCTTGAATGTCGATACCGACTCCTTCATCACCACCGCTGTTGAAGATTTCATTACGTTCAATTCGATTGCGATGACCGGCGAATGACGGGCCTCGTTCGGGGCGGAACAGCACGCCAGCAACGCCGCTGTTCTTGATGACGTTGTCGCGGACGATGTTGTCCGTGTCGCGATGTCCAATCGACACGCTGGCCGTGCGAATGCCTTCGATCGTATTTTTCTCTGCAAGGCCGTACTTGACTCCCCAGCAGAAGAAGATGCCGATGTTGCAGCGCTCAATCCGATTGCCGCGAATCAACGGTCGTTGCGATCCGCTGCCGGGATGCAGGCCCAGGTCGGCGTTGTCGTGGCTGTGGCAATTCTCCACGACGACGTCGTGACAGATTTGCCAACTGATACCGTCGCCATTGTTGTTGCGAGCCTCGACGCCCCGCATCGTCATCCGATTACAGTCCTGCAAAAAGATGCAGCCGGAATAATTGCCGTCGAAGTGATCGTTCTTTTCGCGGTTACCGTCCAGCGTGATATTTTCGATCACGCAGTCGCTGACAAATTCGCCGCTGATTAGCGGGAAGGAGGTCGCGATCGTCGGGTCGCCTCCTTGCCAGACGTTTTCACGCAACGCCTTGTCGAGTTTGAAGCGATTTCCCGACCGAGCCACGAGCGTGCGCTTGAGAACAGTCGGTCCACCGTTGTGCGGATTCTTGGTTCGGATCACGACGCCATCGCCAATGCGGAAACCGCTCGCGTCGTCGAGCGTCACTTCCTGGTCGTACCAGTCGGAATCGACAGTCAGCTTCGTCTTCGTGCTCGGTTCCTTGAAAAGCACCGACTCGGCCCCGCTGCCGACGATCCGCACTTTCGAGGCGAGATACACGGAGTTCCGAAGTCGGTAGGTTCCCGGCAATACCTTGACCGTCCCGCCGCCGAGCCGTGCAACGGAATCGACCGCCGCTTGCAGCACCTTCTCCGTCGAGCCGATCAAATCACCCTCTTTGTTACCGACGGTGATCGTGACTCGTTCGTCCCATTTCGGTTCGACGGCGGTGTCTCCCGATGTGGCTCGCGGCGACGTGACCGGCGGTCGGCCGTCATCGGCACGCATTGAGATTGCAGCAAACAGACTCAAACCGACGACGCATAAAACGATACGCCAAGTCATTACGAACTCCTTGACCAAGGGTCACTTTGACGGATGTGGTGGCAATTCTCTGAGGAAATCAACCAGTTCAGAAGTGAAGAGGTCAATTCTCGCCATGAGCTGACCTGTCGACTCCGGTCGGTTCATGTACGTCGTGACCACGGCACGGTAGCCGTCGTCACTATCAATGATCTCCTCGCGTAGGCGTGCTTCATTCTGCAAATAACTGATCCGAAACAGCATGTCAGCGCGGGTGCAATCTAACCACATCGGGTTATTTGAACGATGAACCCGCTTGTTCCTGCCATCGAAGATGAACCCTGCTGAAACGAGGGCTGGCTCGACAGCAGATCGCACTCGATTCATCAACGCTCCGATGTACTTGATCGGGTTCGGGGCCATGTGGCGATTCGATCTTCGCAGGGCCAACACGCGATAAGTCGGCTGTACTCAGCCGCCGATTGAGTACATCGCGCGGTTCGGCTGGATGAATTTGGCGGTGTTGATTTGGTGTCCTTCCCACTTGGCTGTGACGCACGCTTTGACGGCGGCGGCGATTTCTTCGTCAGTTCCGCCGTCCCGCAGCAGGCCACGGATGTCGGTCTCTTCGAGACTGAAGAGACAGTTCCGGATTTTGCCGTCGGCCGTGATGCGGAAGCGGTCGCAGTTCATGCAAAACGGCTGACTGACACTGGCGATGAAGCCGATACGACCGATGCCATCTTCGAAGACGAATTCGGTGGCCGGAGCGTGCGGATTTTGATCGGGGATCGGGATCAGCGGCATGATCTCGGCGGAAAGCCGCTCGATGATTTCGTGCGCGAACAAGACTTTGTCCCGTTCCCAGGCGTTGTCGGCGTCGAGCGGCATGAATTCGATGAACCGCAGCTCGACACCGGTTTCGCGAGCGAACTTCCCGAAGGGAACGATCTCGTCTTCGGTCATGCCACGCACGGAGACCGCGTTGATCTTGACTGGATCAAAGCCCACTCGCTGAGCGGCTTGAATCCCTTCAATGACTTTCTCGTAGCCCTCTCGGCGTGTGATTTCCTTGAACTTTACGGGATCGAGCGCGTCCAGCGAGATGTTGATCCGCCGCAGGCCGGCATCCCACAACGCCTGAGCTTGCTCAGCCAACAGGATGCCATTGGTAGTGATGCCAATGTCGTAGACGCCGTCGATCGCCGCGATCATCGCCACCAGCTTGTGCAGGTCGCGGCGCACGAGAGGCTCGCCACCGGTCAGCCGCACTTTGTTGACGCCCAGCCCGACACAGATGCGTGTGAATCGTTCCATTTCTTCGAACGTCAACAGCTCTTTGCGTTCCATGAACTGCACGTTCTCGGCGGGCATGCAATAGAAACAACGGATGTTACAGCGGTCAGTGACGCTGATGCGGAGATTCGTATGTTCGCGGCCGAATGAATCGACCAGTTGAGAATCCATGATTCAACGGCTTTCTGCCTATTGCCTGCTGTCTACCGCTTCATCCGTGCCCGGATGCACCCACTCGGTGCTGCCGTCGCTCCAGTTTTCTTTTTTCCAGATCGGGACGACTTCTTTCAGGCGGTCAATCAGAAATCTTCCCGCGTCAAACGCCTGATGTCGATGGGGGCAACTCACGGCGACCGCCACGCTGACGTCGCCGAGTTCCAGATGTCCCAGGCGATGCACGATTCCCGCCTCGACGACAGGCCAGCGTGAGCGAGCTTCGGATTCCAGGTCTCGGAGTTTCGCTTCCGCCATTTCAGGATAACCATCGTAATCGAGCGCGACCGTTTGTCGTCCGTGAGTCATCTCGCGAACTGTGCCGAGAAACAATACGACGGCACCAGCCTGAGTCGATCGGACCGATTCAGTCAGTGCGGCAAAGTCGATGGGATCTTGAGTGAGTTGGATCATTTCAGTGGTTCACCACGAAGGCAAAAGGACACGAACAGGGGGTCTCTGAATTTTGCGCCCCGTGTCCTTGTGGTTCGAATTCATCCACCGCTGACGGGTGGAAATGCTGCGAGGTCCGTGCGACCAGCGACTCGTGTGGCCGGACCAGCGTAATCGTTGCCGATCGCAATGAGCAGGCTCGGCAAGATTATTTGCAGCGCAGGAACCTGCTCGCCGATTACAGCCCGCAGATCAGCGGCTGTGGCAGATTCCTCCAGATCGAGTTCCAGAGTCGGGGCGCCCGCCAAATCGCGGGCACGGGCAAAGAGTTTGACGACCGTTTTCATGTGACGACAAGCTTCTTGGTGGCTCGCTGCAGACGTTGGCGAACCTCTGGCATCAGCCCGTAAGACAGCGCGAGCAGCTTCAACGGATGCAGAGTGGGGGTGGAGGTACCTTGTTCCATTTGCAACTTGCAACTGCTGCACTCAGTCAAGCCGAAGTTGGCGTCGGTTTCACGCATGTGTTGGATCAAATCGTGTCCGATCCGCAGTGACATGTCAAAGTTCTCGCGTGTCAGGCCGAACGCGCCGGCCATGCCGGAGCAACCTTTCTCGATCGCGAAGACCTCCAATTCGGGAATCTGCTCCAGCAGCTTGAGGACAGGGCTTCCGTGGTGCAAGGCCTTCAGGTGGCAGGGAGTGTGGTAGCTCGCGGTCAACTTCAGCGGGCCGAAGTCGGTGCGGAGCTGTTCCTTTGCGAGCATTCCGGCGAGGAAGGCAGTCGCCTCGACGACTTGATCCGCGACGACTTGCACGTCGGGATGATCGAGCAAACGCGGATATTCGAATTTCAAACAGAGTGCCGCAGCGGGTTCAGTGCAGAGGATTGGAATTCCCTCGCGTGCAAGTTCCGAGAGCACTCGCACGTTTTTCTCGGCCACCTTGCGAGCACCATCGAGGTCTCCAACGGAAATCATTGCCATACCAGAATCAGTTTGGTCTTCCGGGATATGAACACGCACGCCGTTGTGATCGAGGATCGACAGGAACGCTCGGCCGAGTTCTGGGTCGTGATAGTTCGCGAAGTGATCAACAAAATAGACGACGGACCGATCCTTGCCGAATTCGTGAGGGACTTCGGTCAGCTCGCGCGGGAGCGAATCCAGCAGGGTCTTGCGAGCAAATATCGGGAGTTTGCGCTGCCGATGAATGCCGACGGTCCGCTCCAACAACCAACGAAAGACCGGATTGTTCAAACCCCAATTCACGATCCAACTCAACAGGCAACCGATCGTGCCGAACGAATGCGATCGCGACAGGATCCAGTGTGAGCGATCAAGACCATGTTCCGCGACGTTGGCTGCTTTCGCCTCGATCATCATCTGCGAGATGTTGACATTCGCCGGACATTCCAATTCGCATTGCTTGCAGTTGAAACAGAGGTTAGCGATCCGCTTCATCTGTGACGAAGCAAAGTCCTGCGGCGAAAGATGGCCTGCCAAGTAGTTGCGAACGATGTTCGCTTTCGCTCGCGGAGAGGCTTCCTCAGTTGGATCGACATGAAAGAACGGGCACATCCGCAGATCGGCAGACTGCGTGCGGCACATGCCGCAACCATTACAAGTTGCCGCCTGAGCCAGCAGTTCGTCTGACTTCCATTTCAATTGCAACTCGACCAGCGGCGGGGACACTGTTGGGCGAAGGTTCTTGACGGTCAGGTGCGGATCGTCGCTGACGATCTTGCCTGGGTTCATAATGTGATGCGGATCGAAGACATCTTTGACCTGCTGAAAGACGCGATACAGCGAGCCGTATTGCGAACGGAGAAAACTGGTGCGAGAGAGCCCGTCTCCGTGCTCACCGCTGATCGTGCCCCCCACTTCAAACACCGCTTGATACAGGTCGCGTGCAAGCGCCTCGATGCGTGGCCCGTCAGCTGGGATCGGATTCGGGAGAAACGGCCGCAAGTGAATCTGCCCCGCCGCCGCGTGCGAGTACAACGACGCGATGACCTCGTGCTTTTGCAGAACCCGCTGCATGCGACCGAGAAACTCGCGCAGCTTCTCCGGCGGAATCGCCAGCGCCTCGACAAACGGCTGCGGACGGATCGCTCCCTTCACTCGATTCAGATGCGGTACGACTTTGCGTGGCAGAGACCACAGAAGTTCCGCAGAGTCGTAGTCGTAGGCATCAGCCGCCAGATGGCCATCGAATCGTTTCGCCGTCTCGACTGCGAAACGGATGCGGTCGCGGGCTTGGGTTTCGCTGAATCCCGTCTGTTCAATGATCAAGGCCGCCTCGGCCGTCGGAGGAATGAAGTGAGTGAAAAACGCATCGGCCTCGCGAGCGAGCGTCAGCAGTCGCCGGTCGAGCAAGTCACACGCACTGGGAAGTTGATCGCTCAAGGCATGCACAGCGTCGACGGCTGCATCCAAACTTGTGAACAGCAGTAATGCCACTCCGCGACCAGTCGGCAGCGGAGCCGTATGCAATGTCGCCGCCGTGAAAAACCCCAGAGTCCCTTCGGAACCAACCACCAACCGAGCAGCATGCAGATGTGTGCGTGACAACACACCGCGAAGAAAATATCCCGAACAGTTTCGCGGAATCAGCGGTTGCTTCTCGCGAATAAGGTTTTCCCCTTCCGACAAGATGCGTGCAATACGGCTGACGAGTCCCCGCCGAACCTCAGCCTCACTGGCTTTCAGGCCGGGATCACTGCTCCCCAACAACGTGGCCGCCAGCGCAGTGACACCGTCCGTCACCGCTCCCAAGGGATCGCTCAACAACGACTCGACCACCGGCTTGTCAGATTCTTTGGAAAGGGCAATCCTTTCGAGTGGTTCGTTTCCAAGTTCGACACACTGACCGCCGGGAAGAACGACTTCAATGGACCGAACATGGTCGCGAGTGGAACCCACACGCATCGAGCGTGATCCCGCCGCATCCGTCGCCAACATGCTGCCAATCGTCGTGACGTTTGGATTCGACGGGTCTGGCGGAAAGTAGCGCCCCTGCTCTCTCAGCACGCGATTCAGGTCGTCAAGCACGACACCCGCTTCGACACGCACAGTGTCGGGGCCAATATCCATAATCTTCGTCAGATGCCTCGAACCGTCGACAATCAGCCCGCGCCCGAGAGCCCCGCCCGTCACGCTGGAACCCGCTCCCCGCGGGATCAGTGGAATCCTCTTTTCAGCCGCGTACTTGGCAAGCGTGATGACATCCTCACGATTCGCCGGAAACGCGACTCCTAAAGGCTCGATCTGATACCAACTGGCGTCGCTGGCAAACATCGCGACCGTCAGCGAATCGCAGGCAATCTCGCCCGCGAACACGCCCGACAAGTCTTCGACAATGTGCTGTCGCAGGTCGTGCAAGAGTCATCTCTCCAGGAACTCCAAAACTTGAAATCCGAAGAGGGTACTACTCAACTTTCCGGTTTCGAGTTTCTGATTTCCGTCCTATCTCTTCCAGTCGAATCGATTCTTGCCGGTAACGCTCGTGCGTTTCGAGATTGAACCGTTCGTGCCGACCAGCCAGCGGCGTGTGGCGGTGTCGAGCGTGACATCGATAACAGACCAATACATCGCGCATCAAAGTGTAGAGCAACCCATCCAACAACGCGAACAGCAGCAACACACCGATCGCCCATTCTGGCATCATGAACCACCAGAAGATCGTGCTCACCAACGCCCCAATCGCGACCATCAGCACGCCCACTCGCTGCGGGAAATCCTTTTGCCGCCAAATGTCCTCGCAGCCACAGACCAGACAACTCGCCGGTTCGTTGCCAGAGCGATTCTCCGCCGCAATCGGTCGCTGCCACGAACACTTCGGGCAACGCAAGTCGGTCGTCTCGGCAACAACCTCCACGAGGCTGCTGACATGACACGCCGGGCATTCAAAGACGATCCACATGGCACTTCTTAGTTTGAAATTCCCAATTTGAGCTTCGCAATTCACAAGGGCCACTTCGTCTCATTGAGCAGCAACGCCGCCGTCATGTCCCCAATGAATGCCAGGATCACACCGACAAACAGCACGCCGGTCGCCGACTGCGTGTTGCGGTATTTCAAGATTCGCCACACCATCAGGCACACAACAAGTGGTCCGATGATTCCTGCCAGCCATCGCAGGCCGAGCCAAGCTTGCGGCACTGCCACCCATCGTAACCTTGTCTCGGCCGAGTCGAAGGCTCCGCCCGAAAGCATGAACACCGTCGTAGCGGAAAGAATGAGACGCAGCAGACCCGCGATCCCCAAAAACAAGTTAAGCCGCTTCAGCGGTTCAATCGACATCGTCGGTGTCGTCAAATACCAATGTCCCAGCAACATGCCGACGACGGTGCTGCCCAAAAGAGCTGCGCCGGCGAACTCGGACGCGGTGATCAGCGCGCGGATGAGGTATGATGCCGTCACGGAGGAAAATGCGTGGACGACCACTGCGTCGGCGGAGTCAATGACGACCTTAGGAATGAATTGTGGCACGACGATCAACGCCGCTGAGACAAACAAAACGGCGAAGCCAACTCGTTCCGCTGCCGTCCGGCGTTCCAGCGTCCACAACATTGACCCGAAAAAGCCGAGCAATCCGAGCAACGCGATGAGTCCGACAAGACAACTCATCAAAAACGGAAGTGAGCCGAGTGACGGCTGTTGCGAGGCTCCCGTGATCGATTGCATTTCCATTCCGGCCGACAGGCCCGCGAGCGCTCCCAAGCCCATGACCACCAACATCTGAATTCGGAAGAATCCCGAGGTCACTTGGCGGCGCGGCATCAGTGCCCACATCAGGCTCATGCCGCAGATCAGACGCAACGCAAACTGAGCAATCATGTCGTCGGCTACCTCTGATTGATCAGCGACATGACTTCGGCGCGACTCGATTGATTCGTCAGAAATAAGCCCCGAACCGCGCTGGTAATCGTGATGCTGCCCGCCTTCTTCACTCCGCGAATCGCCATGCAGGAGTGCTCGGCTTCCAGCACGACGACGACTCCCTTCGCATCGAGTTCCTTATCGAGCAGGTCGGCGATCGTGTGTGTCATCCGCTCCTGCACCTGTGGCCGGCGCGAGACTTCCTCGACGACGCGAGCCAGTTTGCTCAACCCGGCTATCTTGCCATTTGGTAAATACCCGACGTGAGCCTTGCCGATGAACGGCAGCAAGTGATGCTCGCACATGCTGTTGAAGGTGATGTCACGCACCAGCACCAACTCGTCGTAATCTTCCGTGAACACTTTTCGTAGATGCCGAGCCGGTTCGGAATGCAGCCCCGAAAACAACTCAGCGTACATTCGCGCAACTCGGGCGGGTGTATCGAGCAGTCCCTCGCGGTTCGGGTCTTCGCCGACCGCCGCCAGAATTTCTCGAACGGCACGCTCGATGCGAGGCAGGTCGACCGGCGACACTTGTTTGGAAAAATCGCTCATGATGTTGGCCCCACAGAAACAGAACGCCGTCGGATCGGCCTGCCGTTCCGACGGCGAAAAAAGTTGGGGAGATTGTAGGACCGTCACTGTCTGGCCGAAAGCCGATGGCTGATCGCCGTTGGCCGTTATGCCAAATCATTCGTTCCATCAACTGCCATTGGTGGGACATGGAACCACCACTAGAATCCGTCCCCCCTCAGATTGGCCTTTGTCGACAAGGATTTTATCGTGCGGATTGCGTACCTCGAGTGCGGTTGCGGCATCAGTGGTGATATGACCCTGGCGGCCCTGATCGACGCTGGAGCCGATCTCGAGACGATCATTCGCGGCATTGATTCGCTCGGCCTGCCAGACGTCAAACTGCATGTCGAGACGGTCATCAAAAGGGGCTTCCGAGCATTGCAGATCGAAGTCGAGCACCCCGAACAGCACGCTCACCGGAACCTCGCCGACATCACCAAGCTGATCGACGGTGCCGAAGAGCTGACTAAGTCGCAAAAGAAGCTTGCTCTCAAAATCTTCCAGCACATTGCCGAGGCAGAGGCCCGCGTGCATGGCACGACAGTCGACAAGATTCATTTCCACGAAGTCGGAGCGATTGACTCGATCGTAGACATCGTCGGCGCGGCGATCGGATTTGATCTGCTCGGCGTTGATGAAGTCGTCTCTAGTCCGGTTCCAACGGGGCGTGGCCGCATCGAGATCGCTCACGGCATCTGCCCGATACCCGCCCCCGGCACAGCCGAGTTGCTCAAGGGCATCCCGCTGGTCGATTTGCCCGTCGAAGCCGAACTGACCACGCCAACCGGCGCAGCGATTTTGAGAGCACTCGTCACGCGATACTCGGCGCTGCCACCGATGACTGTTGAAGCGATCGGCTACGGAGCCGGCGGCCGTGACCTCGCCGATCGTGCCAACTTGCTTCGCTTGTTCATTGGCGAGAGCACGACGCTGCCGGAGTCCGACGAGGTCATTCAGCTCGAAACCAATCTGGACGACGTCTCGCCGGAGGTCATCGGTTACACGAAACAAAAGCTGTTTGATGCGGGTGCGGTCGAAGTCTTCACGACTCCGATCCAGATGAAAAAGAATCGTCCCGGCGTGCTGTTAAGCGTTCTCTGCCGACCGTCCGACATGGACCAGATGGAGGACATCATCTTCACCGAGACGGCGACGTTCGGCATCCGTCGTTCGCTGATGCAGCGCTCGAAGCGTGCTCGACAGTCGTGTGTCATCGAGACACCGATCGGCCAACTGTACGGCAAACTCGGCTGGCGTCACGGCGAACGCCCGCTGTTTACGCCAGAATTTGAATCGTGCGCGAAGATCGCTTCCGAGCGCCGAATCCCCATCCGCGAGGTCTACCGCACCGCTGAGCAGGCTTTCGCCGAGCGTCCGGAATCGTTCTTCGAACAGCATGACCACGATCACGACCATGAACGCGGTCACGACCACGATCACAGCCATGATCATGGTAGCGGCCATAAGCACGATCATGATCATGACCACAGCCATGACCATGATCACTCACACGATCACGACGGCGGACATGATCACGATCACGACCACCGGAAAAAGAAAAAGAAGAAGAAACATTGATCACGCCAAAGGATGGGCACTCTTGCTTGTCCTTTTGCGAAATACGCAGGACGCGGCGGGACTGCTTAATCTTCAAACACAAACCCAAGGACGGGGTACAAACGAATGTCACTCTTCATCGCGGGCGCGATTGTCAGCGCGAGTCTGATCGTCGGCTTGTTGGTCGCCCTGTCGGGGCAGATTAGATCCGCCTGTTGTCGGCGTCGCGACATCGACCGTGACGAGAAACGCTCGGCTAACATCAGCAGGCCGAGTGAAGTCTTGCTCAGTGATTCCAATCCGGAGGCGATCACCGTCTTGCCGAATTCGCGTGCGGCTGCCTATCGAGAGATTCTCGACGCCTTGGGGGACGAACTCGACGACGACATCGCGGACTGGGAAGCAGTCCTCGACGATTTTCCACAGGTGATCGGGCCCGAAAGATTTTGCCAAGCCGAAGACCGAGCCAGCGAACTTGCTCTCGAAGCATCTCGCGAAAAACCGACGGAGAACTCAAGCCCACGAGTGCAATTTACCGTACCACAGCGTACTCGACGTGTCTCGGACGACGAGCGGGAAATGATTCTGCGGCTGATGTGCACGGGATTCGCATGCGAAGAGATCGCTCTCTGGCTCAATCTTCCGCTCGAACGCGTACAAGAACTGCTGCCGCGAAAATGACTCTGATCGCTCACGCCAACCAACGGTTGATGACTTTGCCGCCGACATCGGTCAGGCGGAAGTCGCGGCCTTGGTGGCGAGCAGTCAGCTTCAAATGATCGAGGCCAAACAAGTGCAACAGCGTCGCGTGAAAGTCGTTGACGTGCACTGGATCTTTCGCGACACCCCAACCGATTTCGTCAGACTCGCCGTAAACTTGCCCCCCCTTGATTCCACCGCCCGCCATCCAGAGCGTGAACGAGAACGGATGATGATCGCGGCCGGAGGGAGGTGTCCCAGGCGTGCGGTTTTCGCCAAGCGGGGTGCGGCCGAACTCAGCTCCCCAGACGATCAGCGTGCTGTCGAACAAGCCCCGCTGCTTCAGGTCTTTGATCAGCGCGGCGATCGGCTGATCGACGACCCACGAGTTGTATTTCAAATCCCCTTCGAGATTGCTGTGCTGGTCCCAGGCCTCGTAGATAATGTTGACGAACCGTACACCGCGTTCGACAAGCCGCCGCGCGAGCAGACAGTTGCGAGGAAACGTCAGATGCGCATCGAGGACATTACCCCGTCCCGTTGCCTGTGGGTGCTGTGCTCGGTCAATGCCATAGGCATCGAGCGTCGTTTTTGACTCACTGTTGAGGTCGATCAATTCCGGTGCGGCGGACTGCATCCGAAACGCGAGTTCGTAACTGGCGATACGGGACGCGATCTCAGGATCGTGAATCTCAGAGAGTCGGTTCTCGTTGAGCGCTTTGAGCGTGTCGAGTCCTCGCCGCTGTAACTCGGCGGGCAGGCCGCTGGGATTCGACAGATTCAAAACCGCCTCCCCCTGATTGCGGAACAAGACACCAGCGTAGTGCGACGGCAGGAAGCCGTTGTTCCATAACGATGCTCCGCCGCTGGAGCCTCGGCCGCTGGTCAACACGACATAGCCAGGGAGGTTCTGCGACTCGCTGCCCAAGCCGTAAGTCAGCCAGGAACCGATGCTCGGCAAGCCGAATGTTGCTCGACCGCAACTCAGCAGCAGCTGGCCGGGATGATGGTTGAACTGTTCGGAGAACATCGAACGAATCATCAGAATGTCATCGGCGCAGGTCGCGATGTTGGGAACGAACTCGGAGAACTCCGTGCCACACTCGCCGTGCTTCGTCCATTTGCGGGGCGAGCCCATCAACACCGCCGCCTCCTTCTTGATGAACGCGAACCGGACTTTCTCCAGCGTCGACGCGGGGAGCGGCTTGCCATCCAACTCATTGAGTTTGGGCTTTGGGTCGTACAAATCCAGATGCGACGGCGCGGCAGCCTGAAACAGAAAGATGCAATTCTTCGCCTTCGGAGCAAACGCCGGCGATTTGATCGCCAGCGGGTTTGCGGCCGAGTCGGCTGCAAGCACTCCGTCGTTTGAGAGCATCTGACTCAGAGCCGCCCCACCCAGCCCGCAAGCGGAGGACGTGAGAAAGTCACGGCGAGTACGTTCGATGTGATTCAGATACGGAGTCATGCCAGTTACTCCCGTGTAATGAATTCGTCGAGGTTCAGAACGATTCGAGCGGTCGCGATCCAGGCCGCCGTTTCGTCGGGTGACGCACCACTGACTTCGATCGCGCCGGCGAGCTTCTTCGAGTCATCCTGATGAGCACGATAAAAGTCACGGTTCGCGGTCAACAGGCCGGTCAGTTGGTGAAGCTCGCGGTCGCTCGGCACGCGAGCGACGCACAGGCGGAATGCGTGCGTCAGACGTGCTGCGTCATCCTTCGACGAATGACTGAGCAGTCGTTTTGCGAAGGCTTGCGAGGCTTCCAGAAACGTCTCGTTGTTGAGCGTAATGAGCGCTTGCAGCGGCGTGTTGGAAGCTCGGCGTTCGACGCAGGTCAAGTTGGCATCAGGGCAGTCGAACGTCGTCAGGTTTGGATGCGGGGCCGTCCGCTTGAAGAATGTGTACATGCCGCGGCGATTGCGGTCCTCACCCGTGCTGTTCGTCCATTTGAAGTTGCCGGCATAACTGAGGTCTGTGATGCCGGGAGGCAGCGCAGGAAAGACGCTCGGCCCACCAATTTTCTTGGAGAGCAAGCCGGCAACATCGAGGCTCAGATCACGAACGATCTCGGCTTCGACTCGCAAGCGGTTCTGCCGACCGAGCAGCACGTTCTGCGGATCAACTTCGAGCAACTCGTCGCGATGCCTGGACACCTGCCGGTACGTTGCCGATGTAACGATCAGTTTGATTAAAGCCTTGCGCGACCACGGCTGTGACGACTTGTTCCCATCGCGAAATGAAGCCGCCAGCCAATCGAGTAATTCCGGATGGCTCGGCTTCTCGCCACGCACTCCGAAGTCGTTGACGCTGGCAACGATTCCTCGACCGAAGAGTTGCCGCCAGATGTGATTGACGGTGACTCGCGGAGTCAACGGGTTATTCGCCGAGACCAGCCAACGAGCCAAATCGAGCCGATCGGACATCACGGCCTTTTCATCGCGCGGACGCATTGGGGGCAGAGTTGAGAACCCGGCGGGGACGACTTCTTGCTCGGTGAGCGGTTCGAGGAACTCGCCTCGTCGAAACACGAACGTTTTGCGCGGGTCTTTGGCTCGTTGCAGAACGACTCGCACTGTCAGCTCAGGCTTGGCTGGTTCTTTCTTCTTCAGTTCATCGAGTTGCTGGACGAACGTTTTGGTGGCCGCGTCGAGACTGGAGTAGTAGTCGAGCAGTTGCTGCGATTGCTCGGCCGAACGTTGTTCCGGCTTGACCGCGAGCAATTTCTGGACGTTTTCCGGCAAAGTGATCGACGGCTCGATGCCTGTCTGCAGTGAGAGCTTGAACCGGCCTATCGAGTGCTGCTGCCCGTACAACTGCCGCAGTTGCGCGCGGACAAATACGTGCCCCTCAATTGCCAATGGGTCTTTCAGCCCGAAGATTGCCCAATGTTCTTTGCCGAACTGCGGCGCGATGGCCCAGCCGGTCCCCTCATTACCGTCGATGACATCGGCCGCTCGCCACGGTTTGTCGGCTTGCTCGAAGTCCGCTTTGGCTCCAGCGAATTCCAGCTTGCGAGCGTTCGCGAAATCGGCGTTGGGCGATACTTCAACGGTCATCTCGCTGAGCACGAAGTTGCCGTGCGCAACCCGCCCTGGACCTTTCGCTGGCAATGAGTTGTCCGGCAACACGTCGAGACGCAGCGCGGTTACTCCCGTGACCTTTGTCTTGCCGGTAATCGTGTAGGTGACGGAGTTCGGATTCGCACCGCTCGCCAAGAACGATCCATCTTTTTGAGCAACGAATGTCACGTTGCCGTCGCTTTCAACTTTCAGATCGTCCAAAGCGTGTAGCTTCAACGGCTGCGCGGCAGATTCGGCGAGCGCTGTTTGCGCTTTAGTTTCCCATGCCGCGAACGCCTCACCGAGCTTCGCTTGTTCGGCTCGCAACTTAGCGGTGACGTCAGCCACTTCGGCGTCGAACTTCTGCTTGGCCGTGGTGTAGGCGGCTACTTCTTCAGGAGACTTTGGGACAACGGCGGTCTCTTCATCACCGTTGTTGTACGCGGCAAACAGCTGGTAGTACTCGCGCTGGCTGATCGCGTCGTACTTGTGCGTGTGGCAGCGGGCACAACCGACGGTCAGCCCCAGCCAAACAGCTCCCGTCGTTTCTGTGCGGTCGAAGCAGGCCTCGACACGCCACTGTTCTTTGTCTGTGCCTCCTTCGGTGTTGGTCAGCGTCTGCCGATGAAAGGCCGTCGCGAGTTTTTGCATCGCCGTTGCGTTCGGCAGCAAGTCGCCGGCAATTTGTTCGATCGTGAACTGATCGAACGGCAAGTCGCTGTTGATCGCTTCAATCACCCAATCGCGCCAGCGATAGGCATCGGGGCGCGGGTTGTCCTTTTCGTAGCCGTCGCTGTCAGCGTAGCGAGCCATATCCAACCAATGCCGGCCCCAGCGTTCGCCGAAATGTGGCGACTTGAGCAACCGATCGACGAGTTCCTCGTAGGCGTTCGGCCGCGAGTCCTTCACAAACGCATCGACTTCCTCCAGCGTTGGTGCCAAACCAAGCAGATCCAGATTCAACCGGCGAATGAGTGTAAAGCGATCCGCTTCCGGAGACGGCGCGATCCCGCGCTTCTCCAATTCGGCGAGAACAAACGGATCAATCGAATTGCGCAGCCAGTCGCTCTTCTTCACGTTGGGAACCGCGACTCGACGAATCGGCTGATACGACCAATGCGTGTTTTTGGCGTCCGTCTTTGGCGACTCGTCTGCCGGCCAGACACAGCCTTGGTCGACCCAGGCCCGGAGAATGCCGACTTCGTGCGGCTTGAGTTGCGGGCCATCAGGCGGCATCACCGTTTGCGAGTCCGTCCCCGAGACGAGCACGATCAGTCGGCTACGTTCACTGTCACCGGCGGCAATCACCTGACCGATATCGCCGCCGCGCAACAGCGCATCGCGGCTATCCAATCGTAACCCCGATTCTTGTTTCTTGGCGCCGTGACAGCCCCAGCAATGTTTTTCCAAGAGCGGTCGGACATCCTTCGCAAAGTCAATCTTTCGGTCGGCCGGCGGAGGAAGCTTGTCAGCGGCGACTGCGAACGAAGTCGAGACGACGAGGATTGTCGCAAGAAACAGAAATCGCGGAGTCATGAAACAGGTCTCCGGAAGGCAGGCGGGGATCGTCTAGAAATTCAGGCGGGCTGGAAACGGACCACATTCTGCCGAGAGGAGGAGCCTGGCGAAAGTCTCCTCGTGAAATGCAAAGGGACTCACCGAAGTGAGTCCCTGGCATCTGCAATTCTTTAGAATCGGTATTCCGCCGCAGCGGAACGTCCTGGTTGGGTCAGTCGCGTTTCACCGTCGAAGCAGCACCAAGGCTTTTCTTGTTGGATGCGACCGTCGATTTTTCGTTCTTTTCTTGTCGCTCTTTCACGCGAGCCACCGCCGCAACGTGAATGTTCTGAGCACGCCGCAGTGTCTCAGCGGAAAAGTACGGTGTCGCCGGACGTCCAACGTGCGGAATCGACTTCGCCGCGAGTTGCTCCCAACTCATCTTGTCTGTGATGTGCCAAGTCGCGGCCTGACCCGCTTGCGGATCGAGTTGTCCACTGGCCACCAACTTCAGCGTTTCTTCCAAGACGGGATTGTCGCTGAACTCTTCAACCTTGCCGATGCGGTAGGTCATCCGCGACGAGGGTTCAGGTTTGCCATGTTCGAGGCACACGGCGCGATAGGCGACGCGAACGACCTTGTCCGCAGGCACCGAGAAGAATCCGCCACCACCCTGTTGACCACCACCACCGAACCCGCCGCCCCCCATTCCGCCCATGCCGCCGCCCATTCCGCCCATGCCGCCCATGCCGCCGCCTTGTTGCTGACCGCCGCCCATTCCGCCCATGCCGCCGCCCTGCCCGCCCATGCCGCCGCCCATTCCGCCCATGCCGCCGCCCATGCCACCACCGAATTGCTTCAGCACTTGTTTGCCGATGAACGCAGCGGGGAAGTCGACGTTCAAAGGTTTATCCCCTTTGTTCTCGATGAGCATGTTCCCTCCCATCGCATCCTTGGGGATCATCTTCACATCGAGCACGCCTTTCTCGATTCCCTCGAACACGTCAATGTGATCGAGCGACTCGTCGACTTTCTGCGCCGGAACAACTTTTCGTTTTACGGCTGAAGTTGAGTCGGCCGAGTTAACAGGAACCACCAAGCTGACAGCCAGTGCTCCAACTAAGGCCCAGGGACGCCAACGAGCGAACATGCGCGTATTCCTTTGCAAGAGGCGGTGAGGCCGAAACGGGAAGGCACCGCGACGGCATGCTGGAGTTTATCGCCTGCGAAAGATTCGAATTCAACAGAAACTTCTCCAAACCAGCCATTTTCGCCGCAGTTTGGCCGCTTCCCCGGCCGATCCCGCAAGGCTTGTGAGAAGCTTTGCAGCCCATTCACGGACTGCCGTTCCGATCAATCGCGACGGTCACGTTGATTCGGGCGATTGGCTCTCGTAGTCCGTCCCCACAACTCCCGCTTTCCGGGAAGATCGCGACACCAGCCACACCCAGACGCACACAAGGGTACCGATACCTAGAGTGATTCCAAACATCTTCCCCTTCGACAACCACTCCGAACGAGCCGATCGCGACTGCCACACCAACCGCTGGGCCAATACCAGCGGCGCGAATCGCGGTTTACCGGAGCGATCTTCGTAGCCGTACCGCTTGAAGAAGTAGCCGGTCGCCGACACCAAATCGACCAGAATATCGCTGCCAGTCGGAATGTTTGGCGGCAACTCGGTACAGACCACGACAACCGGATTCTGTTGAGCACCGTCAACGTACAGCCATGCCTCATGCAGTTGTTGCAGTCCGTGAGCATTTTCGCCGGCTGGCGACGAAACCAACCGACGCAGATGACCGCGCAACGTGACCAGCCGGCCGTGATATGCCTCCGAATTACGATGAAGGTCCGCGAACGTCGGAAAGTCGGCATCCGGTTTTCGAAAATAGAACTGGAAATCCGGATCACGCCGGATCACCTTGAGCCGTTCCTGCTGAAACGTGTCCGCTGCCGACTTGAGCTCCGCCAGCGGCAACTGGCGAGCGTGATTCAAGATCGCAAAGTAGCCAGCCGCTTCTTCCGGACGAATGCTGCGCGACAGCAATCCGGTCTGTGGATGCCTCGCCGACTCGAGCCAACTCGGATCAAGGTCCGTCGGTGTGCCTGCGGACTTTGCCGCGAGCACCGGCTGATCTGCAAACAACGGGGCCATTGCACCGTGGAGAGCGCAGAGTGCAATGTGCAAGGCGCAGATCACAAGCCTGCGTTCATGTTGTGTTCTGCACTCTGCATTCTTCACTTTGCGCTCCTGCTGAAATCTTCGTGTCCGACTGAGCGTCATCTACCAGCCGGCCGGCCGGCCGCCTTTTCGTGAGTCGCTGCCGGCCCGCAGACCATCGCTGGTTCGCGAGACCGCTTGCGTGACAGCGCTGTTGGCTCGTGCTTGAGTTCTGTGGCCCAGTGCGGTCAGAGGTTGACTCAGATCGCGTTGCAGACGAGGTTCCAAGTCGAGCACATCCGGCAACCACTGATGGTGCAATCGCGGAGCCTGCACGGCTTCGTTCGGTGTCTGTTTGCGATGAAGCAAGTTCAGTAACACCTGCGTCGTGGCGGTGATAATTCGAGGCCCACCAGCTGCACCGAGTACGAACACCGCTTTGCCGTCCTTCACGACGATTGTCGGCGTCATGCTCGAGAGCGGTTTCTTGCGGGGAGCAATCGCGTTCGCGGAACTTTGCAGCAGACCGAAGGCATTCGGCTGCCCGGGAACTGCGGCGAAGTCGTCCATCTCATTATTCAGCAGGATGCCGAACTTCGGCTCGACGATCCAACTGCCGTATTCGGTGTTAACGGTTTCGGTGCAAGCGACGGCATTGCCGTCCGCGTCGATGACCGAAAAGTGCGTGGTACCTGAATCGTTGATCGGCGCGAATCGACCGTAGGATTTCGTCGGTTGTGTTTGCTTGAGGTCAATCCGCAAAGCGAGTTCGCGAGCGTGCTCGCGACTGATGAGTTGTGACACGGGCACATCGGCGAAGTCGGCATCGCCGAGGAATTCGGCACGGTCGGCAAAGGCATGCTTGAACGCTTCGGTCAATCGGTGAGCCGCCTCCGCTTCGGACGAACTTGGCTGCTTGGCGTCCAGTTCTTGAAGGATTTGCAGTGTCGTGATCATGGCGATTCCGCCACTCGATGGTGGCGGCATCGTCAGGACGTCGTAGCCGTAGTAGTTCAGCTTAAGCGGTTCACGACGCACCGGTTGCACATTGCGAAAGTCCTCGGCCGTGAACAGACCGCCGTTCTTTCGACTCAAATCAAGCAGCGATTCTGCGACGGGGCCGGAGTAGAAGCCGGCTGCGCCGTGAGCAGCAATCTGCTCCAGCGCCGGAAGCTGCGGCGAAGTCACCGTATCTCCTGCTGCGACCGACTTGCCGGTCAGGAGAAACGAATTCTGAAAGTCCTTGAATTGTTCTCGAAAGTCATTCGGCAATTTCGACCATGCGGCCATCGCGGTGTTCCGCGTCTTGACGAAATGCTCGTCGGCCGGCACTCCGTCGCGAGCCAATCGAATCGCCGGTGCGACCACCTTCGCGATTGGAAGCCGTCCAAATTTCTCCACCGCATGACATAATCCGGCGACATGCCCCGGGACAGCAGCGGCCAGAGGGCCGCGCACGCTTCGCTTCGGAACATTCTGCTCGTCGTCTTCAGACTGAACAGCATCGTCAGCGAACATCTTTGCAGTTGCGCGCAACGGTGCTCGCTCGCGGTAATCGAGCACGACGCTGCGTTGATTCTTGACATCCCAGATCAACATGAATCCGCCACCGCCAATTCCGGAGCTTGCGGGCCTGAGCACCGACAGTGCGAAGCCCACCGCCGCCGCCGCATCTACGACGTTGCCCCCCTGTTTGAGAATCTCCACGCCGACCTCACTGGCCAGCGCATGGTCGGCAGCAACCGCACCGCGTTGATAAACGGCCTCCTCGGCTGGCACCGATTTCGTCGGAACTGCCAACGTGGAAATAAGAGCGATGGCAACCACAACTCTTCGAACACGACTCGCACTCATGATGACCTCTGACTTCCATCTCTGGCCCGCTGTACGCCGACGCAGGCCACACTCATAATCCGCACGGCCCTCAGGTGGCCAGTCTCAAACAGGATCAAAGTATGGCGGACAGCCTGGATCGGTCGGCGAATTTGACGGAGTCGTTCGAGACGGTGGCCCGTTGTTGCGAACGCTATTTTCTGTCGGCCACCGGCAGTGGAACTCCACTGGGGCCACAGTTTGTCCGAGTGATTCGAGCCTTTGGTGAAATCGCCGCCGCTACATCCAGCAGTGGCGATCCGAATCGAGCATTGCGGCTGAGCATTCTCCGAGAAAAAGTTGAGGCATACCTGCAAGGTTTCATGCGTGGCGACCTCGCCGGAGAATCATCCGCGACTTTGCCCGAACCGAGCCAACTTGTGCAGGCCGAGGCACTCGTACATGTGCAAGATCGGGGCGACACCTCCTGGCGACCGCAGCTTTCCGAGTGTGGCACAGGCGGCACCGGTCGTCGTCTCGAAGGATTCGCGCTGCGAGTGAATCCGCCGACCGAGGGGATTTCCCTGCGATACAAGGCTCATCTGTCGGTCAAGGGGGACACATCTTGGGTTGACCAAGGGGACTACTGCGGCACTCGCGGACAAAACCGACGACTCGAAGCGATCTGGGTTGAACTGGCCGAGGGGGCCAATCGGTTTGACGTCTATTATTCAGCGCACCTGTGTCGTTTCGGCTGGACCGGCTGGTTCAAAAACGGACAAATGTGTGGCACTCGCGGCGAGTATCGCCAGGTTGAAGCCATCAAGGTTTTTTTGGCGGCAAAGCGAGCGTAGGATTGCGGCCAAACCGGAAACTTCAACACCCGAATCTGATCTCACTTTCATGCCACCCAATCTGCGACCCGACTTCGTAAGCCTGATCTTCGGCGGCTGCGTGCTGCTGGCCGGAATCGTGTTGCAACTGTCTCACCGAGCCGCCTGGTTGCGCGAACAGATCGAATTCGCGAGCGATCAGCGAGAACTTTGGCATTTCGAATCCCGCTATCGACGTCGCCGCCAAACGTCAGGGCTGATCGCACTCGTTGGACTACTGATTCCCGTGGTGGACTTGCCGGTTGTTTGGAATCTTGGCCCGCGTGCTCCAACGATCATGTGGTGCCTGATCGGTTGCCTCTGCATTTGGATTGCGGTCCTGGCGATGGGCGATTTAGCCACAACGCGAGCCCATTCGCGAGCCACACTGGCTCGGCTCGAAGTTCACAAAACCGAACTCATGGAACAACTCGAACGCTTGCGGCCTAACCCGGAGTCATCGGGTAAGCCGACCCCAGATCATCAATGATTGCGATTTCAAAAGGCTATCCTCACCGCCTCTGGGAAGGAGACTGACGCATGGGCATTTGGCTGATCGCCGCCACTTTGTTAGCGAACCCGCAAGCCGAGCTACCGAAAGGCCGGCTGGTTGTCATCGGTGGGGGCTCGACTCCGGCCGTCGTCGTGAACCGCACTCTCGAATTGTCGGGAGGCAAGTCAGCCAAGATTGCGGTGCTGCCCGCGGCCAATCTCGAGTACGGCCCCAGTTCGGTGGCTTCTTGGAAACGAAACGGGGCGAACAATGTCGTGCTCGTGGATCCGCAGCAACCGGCCGCTGCTGTGAAGACGATTCGTGAAGCCGACTTGATCTGGCTCCCCGGTGGCTTGCAGGGAGTCTTCATGAACAACATCCGCGGAAGCGACATCGCGGAAACGATTCGAGCTCGTCACCGCGAAGGAGCGATTGTCGGCGGCACCAGCGCAGGCGCCGCGGTCATGGGCAAGACAATGATCGGCGGTCGCTCGGACCTCGACAGCTTACGAGCCGGTACCGCTCCGTATCTGCAAGACGGTCTTGGTCTGTGGCCCGATGCAATTGTCGATCAACACTTCCTGCAAAAAGGTCGCTTCAATCGACTGGCGCTGGCAGTAATCGACTATCCGGACCTCATGGGAGTTGGCATCGACGAGGAGACCGCCGTCGTCGTGCGTGGCCGCGAGTTCGAAGTCATCGGCAACAGCAACGTCACCGTCATTGATGGACGTAAAGCCAGCCGCGAGAAACTCAAAGTGGGCGAACCCGCTGCCGCTCGCAACCTCAAGATCCACGTCCTGCGAGCCGGCATGACGTTTCAATTCGATGAGTGACGATGCCTCTGCCCCCGCCACTGACTGATCACGAAATTCTTGCCGCGCGTGGGCCGAAGGAGCCGGTTGATCCGTGGCTGCCGATCGGAGCGTTTGTCGAACCGGAACGTCAGTGGGATGGACGTGTCCTCGACGTCGCGACAATTCTGTTGGCGAACCGCGAATGCCCGTTTCGCTGCGTGTACTGCGACCTCTGGCGACAGACGCTCGACGAGCCAACCCCCGCCGGTGCAATTCCTCGGCAAATCGACATCGCCCTCGAACGATTGCCACCGGCCAGCGTTGTAAAGCTCTACAACAGTGGCAACTTTTTCGACGCGGCCGCAATCCCTCCGCTCGACTGGCCCGCGATCGCCGACCGAGTCCGTATCTTCGAGCGAGTCGTCATCGAGAATCATCCGCTGCTGACCGACGATCGCGTGCTGCGATTTCAAGAACAACTCGACACCCGACTCGAAGTGGCGCTGGGGTTGGAGACGGTACATCCCGAAGTCCTCAGGCGGATGAACAAGCGGATGACTCTCGACGACTTCGCTCGCGCCGCACGCATTCTGGTCAAGCACGACATCTCGGTGCGCGCGTTCGTGCTGCTGCGTCCGCCATTCTTGTCCGAAGACGAAGGAATTGAATGGGCATTGAAATCGATCGACTTCGCATTCGATTCGGGAGCGACGTGCGTCTCGGTAATCTCGACTCGCCCCGGCAACGGAGCGATGGATCGTTTGCAAGCCGAGGGTTGGTTCGCGCCACCGAAGTTGTCGTCGATGGAACAGGTTCTGGCGGCGGGCATCGAATCGGGACGTGGTCGAGTCTTCGCAGACACCTGGGATATCGCTCGATTCTCGGCTTGCTCGGGGTGCGCGGCCGCGCGGGTCGAGCGATTGCGTCAAATGAATCTGTCGCAGACGATCCTGCCGCCGGTGGTATGTGACTGCGGCACAGGGGATCGTCAGGCATGAGTGCTCTCGAAGTTGATGTCGCGATTGTCGGTGGTGGTTTCGGTGGCAGCCTGCTGGCGATGGCGCTAAGACGCGCGGGATTGCGAATTGCGTTGATCGACCGTGGCCGGCATCCTCGCTTCGCGATCGGCGAATCGTCCACGCCGATTGCCAATCTCGTGCTGCAGGATCTTTGTCGCGAGTACGACTTGCCGAATGTCGCTCCGCTGGCGAAGTACGGCCTTTGGCAGGCGACGCATCCGCAACTCGTGTCGGGTATCAAACGGGGCTTTACGTACTTTCATCAAGAGGCCGGTCAGCCGTTCGTCGCGGATGCGCAGCATTCAACCGAACTGCTCGTCACAGCGAGCAGCAGCGATCAACACTCGGACACGCACTGGCTGCGACAGGATGTCGACGAGTTCCTGTTTCGCGAAGCCAGTGTCGCGGGAGCGGCTTGTTTCGAGGACTGCGAAGTCGCTGAGATCGACACCAACGGTCACGACATTACCTTGCGGCTCGTCAATGCCTCTCTCCCTTCGGAAGAAGAAAGCCGACTGATCCAAACCCGCTTCGTCGTCGATGGCAGTGGCGAGGGACAATTTCTCGCCAAGCGGCTACGAATCCAAGACCTCACCCACGAATTGCGGACGAATTCGCGAACGGTCTTCGCTCACTTCGCGAATGTGACTCGTTGGAAGCGCTGCCTGGAAACGCGCGGCATCGACACCACCGATCATCCATTTGACTGCGATCACGCGGCGTTGCATCACGTCTTCGAAGGAGGCTGGATGTGGCAGCTGCGGTTCAATGACGAAACCGTCAGCGCCGGCTTCGTCCAGGATCTCAATCGCGGCGAGCGGCCGGATCTGTCCGCCGCAGCCGAATGGGAATCGTGGCTGCGGCGATTTCCGGCGATCGGCGAACAATTTGCCAACGCGAAAATCGTCCGACCGAAAGGGGGGCTTCGCAGCACCGGACGGTTGCAACGCAAGTTGGCTCGTGCGGTTGGAAGCTGGTGGGCGATGTTGCCGAACACGGCAGGATTCATCGACGCGCTGCACAGCACCGGTATCGCACACACGCTCTGCGGGATCGAGCGGCTGGGGCGAATGCTGATTCGCTCACTGGGCCGAGATAACTTGGAACCTCAACTTCGCGAGTACGAGCGTTGCGTGCTGGCCGAGGTTGAAATGATCGACTTGTTGGTCAGCGGATGCTTCGCAGCGATGGGGGACTTCCAACGCTTCGCGACTGCAACGATGCTCTACTTTGCAGCGGCGACCAGCTACGAGCGAGCCAGGCTCGCCAGCGTCGGAGAATTTCGGCCGGCGTTCCTGCTTGCCGATGACAATCGGTGGGTCGCGGTCGTGCGACGGATGTGCGACCGGCTTCGAGAAACAGGCAACGTCAAGCAATTCGAGCGCGAGATGGTCGAGGCGATCCGGCCCTTCAACGTCGTCGGCTTGTGTGACCCCGCCTCGCGAAACATGTTTCGGCATTCTGCGATGCCAGAGTATTAGCACGACGTGCAAGCGAGTGACTGAATCGTCAGCCTTCTGAACCCTCGCTCGCGCGGCGGGCGGGTTTTGAAACCGCACCTACACCAAACCGCGAAGTTTCCGAATCGTCCATTCGGTGGTGAGCAGCGCGACGAAGATGAGCAGGAACGGCCAGTTATCCCAGAGTAGTTTGCGAGTCACTTCAGTTTCTTCGCGGCGCACGAGTCCCTCTTTGAGCAGACGTTCGAGAAACGCTCCGTGTTGTTCCGGTGCGATAACACTGCCTCCGGTGAGGCTGGCCAGTTCCGCGAGCAAGGCGTGGTCGGCGGCGGGGTTATCGAGTTCCAAATCACGTTCATCCACCAGGAATCTCGAGATCGCGTCGCCGATCGGCTGACCCTCCTTGGAGCGGGCCGTCACACTGACCCAGTAATCGCCTGCCTGTTCGTTCTGCAGAAAATCGGCGGAATATTCGTTGCCAACTCGCAAGACCGCCAGCTTCTGGCGTTCGCTTTTCGGATTGGTCACGGCGACTTCAAAGTCGGCATCGGTCACGGGCACTCCATCTGGGGAACGAGCACCGAACGACAGCTTGACCGGCGTGGCCGGCAGATAATTCCGAGGATCAATGCGGACCCAAACAGTTTGGCTTTGGTCGTCCTCCTTGCGAGCCAGCCAAAAAATCATCTGCCGCCAAAAGCGTTGATGCACGTTGCGAAAGCCATGTGTGGCCCAGCGCCACGTCGTATTACCCGCGAAGGCCACGATTCGCGCTTTGCCTGCTTCGCTCTCCAGCAACAGCGGGACGCCTTGGTCCGATGTCGCAAGGATCCCCACAAAATCGTTCTTCGGCCGCAGTTTGTTCGCTCCATCGAGCGGCGGCAGAGCAAGCCACGCTGCGCGGTTCTTGTCGGCTGACTCGACTCGCATAACGTAATGATTGAGGCCGCGGGCCGTCGGAATCATTGGCAGTTCATCAGCGTGACGCAGCGTGGGATCAATGTCGTCTCCGGAGATCGTTTCGCTCGCGCGCATCGCCACCGGCAGCAAATCGGCGAGCGGAGTTTCGGCATAGCCGCCCGCTCCGAAACTGTGATGCCCGCCGATCATCATCAAGCCGGCCCCTTCCTCCACGCGAGTGGCGAGTTGCTTGAGCAGTTCTGGACCGAAGACCTTCGCGGGGACATCTCCGATGAGGTACACGTCGTAGCGACCACGCTGAAACATCTCCGGGTCAATGTCGTTGAGTTCGCGTTGCCGACCGGCGCGCACCGGTTGGAAATCAAGTTGTACCTGCTCCGTCGCATTTAGCAGCCGCAACCATTTCTGCTCGGGAGCCCATGCCGCGTCAAAATAGGCGACGTTGATGCCGCCGCGACGCACGGTCAGCAGCGTCTCGCGGAAGTTGTTTGCCGTTTTGATCTCCCCCTCGAGCGCGACGACCTCGACTCGAATCTTGTATTCACCAGGCAAGTCGGGGATGTACGACAGCTCGACCGGGATGACATCGACGTTGCGGGTCGGTTCCAGCGACACGACCGGCTGTGCGTTTTTTGAGGCAGGCGGGACTTTCAACTCGCCGCTTTTCAGTCCTTCGCCGGTTCGCAGGTCTTCGACCAACAATCGCACGGTCAGCTTCTTGCCGGCCGCTCCGAGCACTCGCAGTTTGGCTCGCAGCGGCACCGTTTTTTTCACGAAGGCATACGGATCGACCAGCAAGTCTTCGACGATCAAGTCGAGCGAGGTGTCGGTCGTTCCCGTGCTCCCATAAGCGACTGGAAAGATGGGGATTTGCAGTTCGCCGAGCCGCCGCGCAACTGCGCGAGGATCAACATCGTGTGGTGCCAACGCACGCTGTGCACCGTCACTGTGCAAGATGATGCCCGATAGGCCATTGGCTTGAGCTTCTCGTAGAATCGATTCCAACGCGAAGCCGATTGCCGACTGTTCGCCGGGGGCGGCGGTATCGAGTTTGTCGACCGAACGAAGCTCACGATCGAAATCGGAGTAGCGGACCTCCATCTCTTTCTTCAGTTTCTCAATCGTCGGCTCCGCCTCTTGCAGCGTCTTGACCAATACCTTCCGGCGAGTCGCGTTGGCCGGACCGTCGGGGGTCTGCATTGAGCGGCTGTTGTCTCCAAGCACGACCAACATCGCGGCCTTGCGGCTTTTCTTGTTCCACTGCAACTCCGGGCGCAGAATCGCAACAGCCAGCGTCAGCGCGATCACAACTCGCAGCGCGATCAACGCGTGTCGCCACAAGGCGGGTAGGTGACGTACTCGACTTGGATACGTCAGCAATACGAAGACGACCAATCCAACGGCCGTCAACAGCGAAACCGGCAACGACCACACCGGGTCAAAGGCAAGACTCAGAGTTGTGGTCGGCTCGTTCGGCATTGCGAGTAATGTAATCGCGTCACTCCACGACCCGAAGTCGAGTCACGGAGTGATTCGGCATTTCACGAAGTCACCGGCAGTTTCGATTCCGTTGGCGGACCGAGCGCACTTTCGACCGACGCCAGCAACAGGTCGAGACGAAACGGTTTGTAAAGCGCATGCTTCAAGCCCATCTGCCGAGCCTTGACGATCGAGTGGCCGGGGTCGTAACCAAATCCGGTCATCAGGATGATCGGCAGGTTCTCGTGAATCTGCTTCAGGTCGCGGAAACATTCGAAGCCGGTCATGTCCGAGAGATTGATATCGACGATGGCGAGGTCGTAGTGGGTTGCCCGCACCAGCGCGAACGCTTCTTTACCGCAGTGAATTGCCTCGACCTCACAACCGAATTGGCCAAGCAATTCTCGAGCAGCACCGCGCACCGAAGCATCGTTGTCGACCACCAGAATCCGCTTGTTGAGCAACAGCGGATGCGCGGGAACTGCGGCAACGTCGGGAACCACCCCCGGCACAGCGATCTCTTTGCCAACCTCTTGGATCAATTGTTTGATCTGCCGAGTGTGCTGCAAAATCTGTTGGAGTCGCGTGGTTGATTCCGGGTCGAGCCCAATAAACCGCTCCAACAACTGCGACGCATCAACCAGAATGTCGTCGGCCGGTTGAGCGACCCGATTCAAAATGAGCGACATGCTCTCAGTCGCGGCGGCGCTCTGCTGCACGACCAGCAACTCGAGAGTGTTCAGCGCCACGGCCACCTCGCGACTGAACAGTTCAAGAAACTCTTGGTCCTTTTCGTTGAAGGCGTTCTCCTGCGAGCTTTCGACATTGAAGGTGCCCAAGATTCCCTCATGCCGTTTCAGAGGCACGGTCAATGAACTGCGGGCCGTCGGATTGCCGACCAGGTACAACGGATCGTTCGCCGTATCCAGGCAGAGATAGCTGTTGCCGGTCGCCGCGACGTAGCCGGTCACTCCGTTTCCTGTCGCCTCGGCAAACAGTTCCCGCTCGACAGCGGCTTGCTCCATGCCAAAGACCAGCAACGGCACCAACCGCTTTTTGTTAGCATGATCGAGCAGGCGAATCTCAACGGTTTCGAACTTCAGCAAGTCCTTGGTGAAATGCACGATCTTAGACTTGAGCAACTCTTTGCGTTCCTCCCAGCCCATTTCCAGAACTTCTTGAGGCGTCAGGTCTCCCAACTCCAAGCCGGCCTGATGAATGGCCTTCATCCGGTCGCGCTCATTGATTTCGGTGGTGACATCCTGCACAAAGGCAATCAACCCCAGCAGAGTCTCCGAGGCATTTTCAAATACCGGTGTGATTTGCAAATCCAGCCAGCGTGAGCCAGCTACCTGCATCAGGCTGTGCGTCGACTGATTCGTGGCCAACGCCGTGTTGATGGGCGTAAAGTCGGGGCCTTGCAATTGACAGTCGTCCAAGAGATCGAAAAAGCGTTGCCCTTCGCCAATTTGGCCCGCCAACCGCCGCAGAGATTCATTGCACCAGACAACACGTTCATTCGTGTCGAGCAGCGCGTAGCCATCGGGAAGTTGATCCAGCAGTCCGCCGGCTTGAATTATCGCGCTCGCCGGCGAAGTCTCCTCGCCGCACAAGAAGACTCCCGAAACCTCGCCTTCTTGAAGCCGTTGAATTCCGGACTCGACCGAATCGGAAACAACGACCTCGAACTTCCCACCGAGCTGCTCGGCCAACGCCGACGTACGATCTTGCCGCCGGCTGAACAACAGAATCTTTGGCATCGGAGCCATCGCCGCTCACACTCCCCTCACGCCACTCCACAGCGTCAGAGCTATTTATCCCTCGCCTCTCTGCGAAGCAACTCCGCCGATTCGTCAAGTCCCGAACGCTCAATGATTGCCCCCCGGTGCAACCTCGTTCAGAAACCGCCGGGACTCGGACATGACGTACTGCTCGGCACCACCGAACCCGATCAGGCGATAGCCTTGTTGAGCCATCCGCCGACCTTCCTCGGCACTCCGCGCCGGATATCCGCAAGCGATGTTGTTCCGCTGGCAAGCGGCAAGAATTCGATCCGCCGCTTGCATAACCAAGGGATGATCTCGCTCAGCGCCGACTCCGTAGCCCAACGCCAAATCTCCGGTTCCGACCCACAATCCATCGAGCCCACCGGCGGCGATGCCCTCAACGTTTTCAACCCCCTCCGGGTCTTCGATCAGTGCCAGCAACAACACTTCGTCGTTGGCCGCTTTCACGTAGTCGGATCCGCTAATACGCCCCCACAGAGTGCTTCGACCGGGACCGAACCCACGATTCCCCAGCGGTGGATACATCGCGGCAGCGATCAGGCGTCGTACGTCTTCCACCGAGCGGCAATGCGGAATCAAAACCCCCTGCGCCCCAAGATCCAGCGCGTGCATGACCGCTTCCGAGTCATTCGGCCGCAGCACTCGCACGATTGGCGTCGTACCGCCGGCGAAGCAACCTTGAACCAGGCGATCGAGCGTGGTGGCATCCAACGCCCCATGCTCTCCATCCAGCAACACGAAGTCCCAACCGGCGTAGCCCAACACCTCGCACAGCCCCGGTTCGGGCAGACGCAACGAGCTGGACAATACTGTCTCACCAGCCTTCAGTTTCTGTTTGACTCGATTCGGACGAATTGTCATGAGCGAGACTTTCTGAAATCAGAAGCGTGAGCCAGAACGGATCGCGGCATCATCAAGAGAACCAAACGTTGGCGGAAAATTATCGCAACCCAACTGCCACCGACAGCAACTTGCCCCTCACTATTCCGGCAGCTAACGTCACCGGCCACAGTGACCATTGATTGAATTTGAAATCGGTTCATTTGGAATTGCGAGACACACTATGAAATTCCTGCTCCCGTTTCTTGTCCCGCTGGCAATCGGCGTTACCAGTGGAGTGCTCGCCGCGCTTTGCGGTGTCGGCGGCGGAGTCATCATGGTTCCCGCGTTCGGAATGCTGCTGGGACTGGACCAAAAGCACGCCCTCGCAACATCGATGGCCGTCATTGTTCCGACGGCGATCGCGGCGACCGCTCAGCATGTAAAAAATGACCTGATCGACTGGCGAATCGCGATCGCTACCGCCATCGCGGCGACACTCACCAGCTACTTTGTCGCCGACACCGTCAAACAATTCCGGAACGAGACACTCACACGGATTTTCGCCGTCGTGATCATTCTGTTCGGCGTGATGATGCTCGTGGCGCCAAGCACAAAGTCCGCGCAAAAATCGAGCCAACCGCCAACACTTCCCTCGAATTCCACAAACAAGGATTCTTGATGCCCCCGGAATTGAATTCGCTCCGCCTCGCGATGTGGTCGGGGCCGCGCAATATCTCAACGGCAATGATGCGATCCTTCGGCAATCGCAACGACAGTGTCGTCTGCGACGAGCCGTTTTACGCACATTACCTTCACGCCACGCAAAAGGATCATCCTGGCAAGGACGAGGTCATCGCCGCCGGCGAGACCGATTGGCGAAAAGTTGTCGCCTGGTTGACTGGCCCCATTCCAGGTGGCCAGAGGTTTTTCTACCAGAAGCAGATGACGCATCACTTGTTGCCGCATATGGACCGCGATTGGATGGCGAAGGTGACCAACTGTTTCTTGATCCGCCATCCGCGGGACGTGCTGACGTCGTACATCAAGATCGTCCCGAACCCCACCGATGAAGACACCGGGTTCCCTCAACAACTCGAAATCTTCAACTGGCTCCGCCAGAACAGCGGGGTGGCACCACTCGTCATCGATTCCGTGGAAGTTCTCAACGAACCTCGCCGCACTCTCGGTCTGTTGTGTGAAGCTTTGAACCTCGACTTCCAAGAGTCGATGCTGGAATGGACCCCTGGCTTGCGACCAACGGACGGAGTTTGGGCGAAGCACTGGTACAGAGAAGTCGAGACTACAACCGGCTTTCGCCCCTACCGCCCCAAGCCTGATCAAGTTCCCGATTCACTTTCCGCCCTGTTCGATCGCTGTCTCGAAAGTTACGAGACGTTGTACGAGTACCGACTGAAATAATTCCTTGGTCGGGTACCCGGCGAGCCTACAACCCACGTTGGCAGAGGTCGTCAAGGCTGCGATTCGACGCTCGACATCGCATGGGCCGCGGCCAAGAGACCCTCGACATCGAGACCGACTTCCGCCAGCAACTCGGCACGTTCACCGTGCTGGATGAACACGTCCGGAATGCCCAGGCGTTTAATGTGATCGGTGCGGAGACCGGCATCGTTGGCAGCTTCGAGAACCGCACTTCCGAATCCGCCGCAGAGCGTGTTTTCTTCGACCGTGATGACGAAGCCACACTCCGCGACCGCTTTGAGAATCGTCTCTGTGTCGAGAGGTTTCGCGAAGCGAGCGTTGATAACGCCAACATCGAGTCCTTGCGCCCGCAGATTCTCAGCGGCACGGACGCAATCGCCGAACTGCGCGCCAAAGGCAATGAACATGCCGTCGGCGCCCCATTCGAAAATCTCCGCTTTGCCGAGTTCAACCGGAGATGTCGGACGTTCGAGTCGCTCAACATTAGCCTTCGGATAACGGATCGCAGTCGGGCCGTCGTGGCTTAACGCGAAATCGAGCATCGGTGCGACGTCGGCTTCGTCGCCGGGCGCCATCATCACCATGTTCGGGAAACAGCGAAGGTACGAGTTGTCGAACGCTCCGTGATGCGTCGGTCCGTCCGGGCCGACAAGACCAGCTCGGTCCAGGCAGAACACGACGGGCAAGTCTTGCAGTGCCACCTCTTGGAAGATCTGGTCGAAACCGCGTTGCAAAAACGTGCTGTAAATATCGACGATCGGCCGCATCCCGCTCTTGGCCATGCCGGCGGCAAAGGCGACTGCGTGACCTTCGCAAATGCCGGTGTCGAAGAATCGATCGGGGATCTCCAGGCGAATCTTGTTGAGCGCGTTGCCGGCGCACATCGCGGCCGTCAGCACGCAGGTGCGCGTATCGCGCTTCATCGCCGAGTGAATCGCATCGCTCATTGCATTCGTGTACGCCCGGCCGGACAAGGCCTTGACTGGAACAATCTCGTTGTCCTCAGTGCGAGTGAACGGCGAAGGCGAATGAAACCGGACCGGGTCTTGGCATGCCGGCTCGAAGCCGTGCCCTTTTTCCGTAAAGACATGCAGCAGCACCGGACCACGCACATCCTTAACCATTTCGAGGTATCGACGCATGGCGACGAGATCATGTCCATCGACTGGACCGATGTATCGAAAGCCCATTTCCTCGAATAGCATTCCGCCATGCAAAAAGCCTTTGACCGCATCTTTGAATTGAGCGAGCGCATGCTCCATCGTTTCGCCGACGACCGGCAACTTGTTGAGTAACCAGGCGATGTCACGTTTCAGTCCGTTGTAAAACGGGGCAACGCGAGCTTTGTCGAGCGTCTCGGCTAAACCGCCAACCCGCGGGCAGATCCCCATCTTGTTGTCGTTGAGAATGACCAGCAAATCTCGTTTCAGCCCCGCCGCATTGTTGAAGGCTTCAAAAATAATGCCTGACGGCAAGGCTCCATCGCCAACCACTGCCACTGCTCTACGACCGTCTGCGTACAACAAATCATCGGCAACTTTCAGACCCAGCATCGTCGAGACGCTTGCCCCCGCGTGGCCGGTCATAAACAGGTCGTAGCTGCTCTCGGCAGGATTCGGATAGCCCATCAACCCACCCTTGCGGCGGATCGATTCAAACTCCGCAAAGCGACCGGTGATCAGCTTGTGCGGATAGATCTGATGCCCGGTGTCCCAGATCAGCCGGTCCTTGGAGAAATCGAAAACCGAATGCAGAGCAATGCACAATTCCACGACACCCAGATTGCTGGCGAAGTGAGCGGTGCGGTCAGCACAAACTGAACAGAGAGCCTCGCGAATTTCTGCCGCTAATTGGCGAAGCTGATCTTCTGAAAATCTCCGCAAATCCCGCGGAGACTCAAGACGCGAAAGCAGATCGAATGTCATCAATGACCTCGTTTTTCGATTACAACGCGAGCGGATTCCTCCAACACGCTCATACTTGGAAAACAAGATACCGCGATTTCCATCCGGCGTGAAGTAGTTAGTTCCCCTGCGATGCACCCCGGTAAATCCCGTGTGACAGAAACTGCCCTGACGATATCAGGGAATCGCCGTTCAATCGTGTCGCTCGCTAGTCGTAAGTTGCCGCCAAGCTTCACAAGACTCACTCGAATCCGAGCGTCATGTTGACGGGTCTCGCCGATTCGACCGCACCCGAGGCCGAAATGCCGAGGTTGCGGAGTTCGACGAAGAGGTCTTTGCTGATGTCGGCGTCGAAGCCATTGCAGCTGCGATGCGGTCGAAACGCATCGGACGGATAGTCGAATGCTTTCTGGCGTTGCTCGCCGTATTCGGTCTGGAGAGTCTTGCGAAGCTCGACATGCACCCAGTCACTCTTCCTGCCGTGCTAAGTGAACTTCAGCGACGGCCAACTGTTGACTGAGATGCCCCGGTCGATTTGCTCAATGAATTGCTGCCCCTGCCTGTCCTCCGCAACGAACGAGACCCTCGCTTCTCAGTTCAGTGCTGTTGCGGATCGAGTTGCATCCGAATGATGCACCCGAAAACGCTTAAAACAATTCGGGCGAACTGTGTTTTGCAGTTGAGAATCGAACCTACGAACCCCGTCCGCTCGCAATGTTCACAGCTCCTTGACATAGTTCCGTCGCGGACTAAAGTTCGCCCTCCAATTGCCACCGCAATTGCGCTGTCGCATTCGCACCCCTAGCTCAATTGGATAGAGCATCGGTCTACGGAACCGAAGGTTGCTGGTTCGAGTCCAGCGGGGTGTATTTTCCTAACTGTCGAGAACAAAAAGAGTTTTGGACTGAGTCAGCGTTCGTGCGGACGCCTCTGACCCCAAACGAAAGTGGTAGCACTACCACTTTCAGGAGGTGAGGCGTCATGCGTACGAGTCATCGGATCCCTACTTACAAGCTGCATCGCCCAAGCGGGCAAGCCCGTGTCATCATCGACGGGCGTCATATTTATCTGGGCAAGTTTGGCTCGGACAAGAGCCGCGAGCGATACGCCCGGCTGATATCGGAATTGGCAATTCTTCCAGCAGATCTTCTCCGATCGAGCTTTCCCGTCAAACGGCACGAAACCTCGGTCAACGAACTACTGCTGCAGTATTGGGATTTCGCTAAACGCTACTACGCCAAGAACGGGAAACCAACCAAAGAGTTGGCCGGCATGCGCGATGCGATGCGGACCTTGCGGCTGCTTTATGGAGAGTCAGACGTTCGTGAGTTTGGCCCAATGGCGCTCAAGGCCGTTCGCAGTCACATGATCACCAAGGAGAAACTGTCGCGTGGTGTCATCAACAACCGCATCAATCGCATCCGTCGAATTTTCAAATGGGCGGTGAGCGAAGAACTTATCCCTGTAGAGATCTACGAAGCTCTTCGCACCGTCGCTGGCCTTCGATTCGGCCGATCTGAGGCGCGCGAAACTGAACCGGTTCGTCCAGTCAATGACCAAGACGTTGCAACGACCTTGATGTTCTTGTCGCCGCCCGTCTCTGCGATGGTCCGCTTACAGAGAGTGACCGGCATGAGACCTTGCGAAGTGACCCAAATGCGCTTGGCCGAAATCGACAGAAGCGGCGGCGTGTGGATTTATGAACCCTACGATCACAAGAATCGTTGGCGTGGGCATTCCCGAAAAGTTGCACTCGGTCCTCAGGCTCAAGAAATCTTGAAGCCGTTCCTAGAGATGCCGGCGGATGCTTTCCTCTTTTCACCACGAAAAGCTGACGAATGGCGTCGGGTACAGACGCGCGTGAACGCTGCGGCCCGAAAACCGCGGACAACCCCCATCTATCCGTCCGAATTGATAGCCAGAGAACGAAGACGAGCAGAGCGAATTACCCAAAAACGTCAACGCCCGCTACGCGATCGGTACTGCACCGATTCATATCGCCGAGCGGTCGACTATGCGATTGCTTGCGCCAAAAGGAACGGCATGCCAGTCCGTCACTGGCATCCGAATCAACTGCGACATTCGCGAGCGACCGAAGTCCGCCGCGAATATGGCGTCGAGGGAGCTCAGGTTGTGTTGGGGCACGCGCGAGCCGACGTCACACAGATCTATGCCGAAACCAATGCAAAGCTCGCAGAGAAGATCGCTTTGCAGAACGGCTAATGACTACCAAGTTGGGAGACACTTCAGATTTCACCCTTGGACGATTAGGAGCACTCTGATGAATACGCGATCTGTTTTTCGCTGTGGCCGACTATTGAACCGGCTTCGATGGGCGACTCATCTGGCAATGTTAGTCGGCACCGAAGTCGGCGAGTGCCCGTTCAATGTTTACGATCGGATTGAAGAGCTGCTGGTGACCATGACAGAGGCCGATAAATTGGCGACTCAGCTCGACAACCTTCGCGGACTTCGCACAGAGTTGAACGAGATGATCTCCTCCATCGAGAATTGCGAGGCGAGGGCTGACTGGCGAAACGCATTGAGCATCGAAAACTTCGAGGCTGCATCCGAAATCGAACACAATCTTTTCTTCTGTGCGGCCGAGGGATTTGTCGATCGCATCGTTCGTACCGTAGCTAGTTCAGTGAGCGCCAATGAGTTCATGTCGTGCGAGTCGCTTTTACGGCTCGCGATGACATTTGATCTGCTAGTACGACCACGCTGTCTTTTTGGGGACTCCGCGCTTGCCGTGAGAGCGGGACGTCGACCGCAAGTACAGAACTGGCTCGTGGCACTCTTTGGCCGAGATAACTCGGAAGAATCGTTGTCTTGGGGCAACGATCAAGCTTATTGGCTTTTGCAGTTGAGACGCAGGGTCGCAGAGTGCGGAATGAACGAGGGAGACGCATTGAGGTTGAACTTCCTGAAATGCAATCGAGCGTCGCGTAGTGAATTTCGAAAGTACATTCAGCAACTCGGCCGTCATCTTCGCGATAGGTTTCGGCTGCGCCGGACGCGGTCTCATGACAGCCCGCAGGCTACCGGAGTACAAAAATCAGGAAAGCGAGTAAGGCCGGCAGATGTGCGTAGATACCTTGAGTTGGTTCACGATCACGAAACAAAAAAATTCAAAACAATAAAGCAACTTGCAGCAGCACATGGCTATGAACCAAGTGCCGCTCAAAAAGTCACCAAACGGTATCGCCGATGGTACGACGAAGCACACGGCAATATAGATGAAGCATGGCAGCATTGTTGTCGCCATTTGGCCGCGTCAAATCGCCTTGCACAGAGTGAGCTGACCGCCACAAAATCCAAAAACTAAACGTGTTCGCCAAGAATTTTGAGCGATGGTCAACGTCAGCGCGCCTGCGTCGCGGTCTACTGTGACAATCGGCCGATCGCCCACCTCAGAAACACGGGGAGATTGGGGCCGCTGGTGTGTCCGCCGTCGTGTTGTCGCCAGGCGAGCGCACTGGCGAGCAGTCCGACGTTGACGGCCGGCATCGTCTCGGTCGTGTCGTGATCCGA
>VGZH01000019.1 GCA_016872645.1 Planctomycetota bacterium
GAACCGTTTCGCATCTACGCACCCGCACCCAAGACGCAAACGCTTTGGATCGTGGACGCCGTTCCCAAGGAGGACGGTGGGTTAGAACTGAAGGCGTCCCACAAGCAGGACCTCGGATTCAAAAGCTATGTCATCGCCGCGCATCCGGAGAAGCCGCTGCTCTATATCGCGGGCGGAGGAGGAGAACGTGGCAAGGTGCCGGGCGCTGTGGTCACTTTGGCGAAAGACGGCACCTACGCCAGCCACCAGCGTGTCGACCTGAACGACGATGCCGCCTATCTCAGTCTCGACCGCAGCGGGGCGTTTCTCTTCGGTGTCAGCTACGGAAATGGGCGGCTGAATGTCTATCGTCTGGATCAAGACGGACTGCCGGGAAAGGCCGTGGCGACGATTGATGAAGGGAAGAAGGAAGCTCATTGCGTCCTGATCTCGCCCGACAACAAGTTCCTCTACATCCCCTATGTGAAAGGCAACCTGGCACTTTTCCAATACCGCTTCGATGCGACCGCGGGGACGGTCACGCCGCTCGCTCCGGCCAATGCGAATCCACCGGTCGGCACCGGCCCGCGGCACCTCGTCTACCACCCCAAGCTGCCGATGGTCTATTTCACGAACGAGCAAGGCATCGGCCTTTCCACTTATGAGCGGCGTGCGGACGGTCAGCTGGCTCTGAAGCAAGACATTCCGATCCTGCCCGAGGGAATGTCGAAGGAGGGCCTCAGTGCTTCCGACCTGGAGATTACACCGGACGGCAAATTCATCTTCGCCGGACTGCGCGGACACACCCAGGATTTTGATCGGATCGCCCGCTACCGAGTGCGCGACGACGGGCAGGCCGAGTTGCTCGGGCTGACCCAGGCGGACAAGATTCCATGGGGACTGGCGCTGTCACCGGACGGCAAGTATCTGCTCGTCTCCGCCTTCACCGGTGCGACGCTGACGGCCTATCGGATCACGACCGAAGGCGGATTGGAGAAAGCGGCGAGCCTGCCGTGGGACGCGGAAGTTTTTGACCTCATCACTCTCAAGGCGGCCTCCTCCGCTGCCGCTGGTCTCTCGGGGATCAAGTCACGCTCCGATCTCGATGCGGTCATCGCCGCCACGACCGATGCGGCGTTGAAGCAGGCGCTCACCGATCACGCCGATGCCATCCTCGCCGCCGCCGAGCGACATCCGCATGTCGAAGCCGTCATCCGCACGATTCAAAAGGCACCGGGCTCGTTCACGACAATCAACACAACACCCGAGGCCCTGAAGAAGGCCGCGGGCGGTGACATCGCGATCTTCGACACACTGACGCAGATCAGCACCAACATCCTCGGCGGTAAGGCCCACGATCATCGCAAGGAAAGCGAAGACCCCTACAACGCCGCCTTCATCGAACACCTCGGACACATTTCCTCGCTGGAGTCGGTCAAGTTGGAGGCATCCGGAATCCAAGACGCTTGGGTGGCTCCGCTGCTCAAGCTCAAGAAGTTGAAGAGCCTGAGCGTGAGCGGCTTTGGCAGACTCGGTGATGCCAGCTTGGCTCAGTTCCAACAACTCTCCGAATGTCCGGACCTCACGAATCTCGAACTGGCCTATTTTGGCAAAGCCACCGACACGGGCTGGGAACAGCTCGCGGGCCTGAAGAACCTCGAGTCCTTCACGCCACGAGGCGCAGGATACCCTGGCCATTTCTTCGCGAAGTTCGAGGGCTGGACCAAGCTCAAGCGGATCAACTTCCATAGTAACGGCCTGGATGACGAAGGGTTCGGATACGTCTGCGATCGCTTTCCCAACCTGGAGTTCATCAAGTTGTGGCACTCGAAGCTCCTCACGGATGCCAGCGCCGAGCACCTCAAAAAGCTGAAGAAGCTGACGGGCATTGAAATCAGTTGCTCCAAGGCCACCGCCGGCTTGGTCAAGCATCTGCGTGAGTTGCCGATGGAGTACGTGGCCCTCGAATACGGCGTGAACGCTCCGGCCGCCGACGCCATCGACACAGTCAAAGCCATTCCCACGCTGCGTCGGCTCAAGCTGTCGGGCAATCCTCTCACCGACGCCAATCTCACCGCGCTCGCCGGCGCGACGCAGCTCACCGAGTTGTCCTTTCATGTCAGCGACCTGCCCGACGAGCGACTCCCGCAGTTGAAGGCTTTTTCCTTCCTGAAGTCTCTGCGCATCGATTCACCCAAGAAGCCTCTCAGCCCGGAGACTCAGGCGAAAGTCAAAGCGTTGGTGCCGAAGGTCGAAGTCACCTTCAGCAACTGATGCGAATCTCGTTTGCGTTACTCCGAACCAGGAACCAACACCGATGCGATCCTTGATCTTCTGCTGTTGTTTCATCTCGTTCGCCGTCCTCCACGCCGAGGACAAGCCCCGATTCCGCACCGATGCGGACGGTCCCGTCACGGGCGAGCCGAAGAAAAAGAATCCGAAATCCCAGAAGCCCGACGACAAGCCAGATTGGTATCAGCTTGTCGATGGCGAGTTCCCGCCCGAGGGCTCGGCACACGCGGTCTCGGGCGAGTTGATTCAGGTCGATCATCTGGAACGCCGGTTTCAGATTCGAGTGGATCGCAACGACAGCCAGGATCGTGGCGTGATGGACCTGCCGCTGGAGGCCGGGATGCTGCCATACGGGTCGATCTGGTATCACGGCGCGCCGGCCGCGTTGCAGGATGTTCCGCTCGGCACGCATCTGCACGGCCTGTTTTATCTGGCCGCTCCCGACGACAAGACGCCGCTGCCCGAGACAAGCAATAACCGAAAGTCGCCCGAATGGCAGTTCCGTCGCTGTCTGCGACTCGAGGACGACTTCACGTTTCACTCGAAACAGAAGCAACTGTGGAAAGTTGAAAGCGTGGATCTCGACAAGAAGAAACTCAGCGTCACGCTGATCGAAAACGGCCAGTCTGTCGGCGATGGCAAGGCGAAGACTTTCGATTTACAGAGCAGTACGCGGGTGTTCCAAGGCCACGGCTTCGGTACGTTGAAGTCGCTGCAAGCCGGGCAGACCGTGCTCTTCAACATCACATGGGCCACGCTCTACGGCCCGGGGCGCATCACGGCCATCTGGCTCGACGAGCAAAGTCGTTCGCTGGCGACCGAGCATCAACGGGAGACGCATCGCGGCCACATCCGCGATCGAGGCCTCGCCGGCTACGTGACCGCCGTGAACGACAAGCAGCGGCTCGTCACGATTACGTTCTTCGACGGTGTGGATTCCCAACTCTTTGCGGAACTCAAGGGCATCAACGAGGAGACGCAAGGCTGGCCGTTCTCCTTTCCCGAAGACGATCCGAAGGCGCCCAAGGGTGGCATCGCCGTCTCGCGGGAATGCCTGATGACCTACGACCCGGTCAACGATCGCAAAGGGGGGAACATCATCGAGTTCGCCAAGGTCCCCGCGGCTCCCGGCTGCAGCGGCGTGCAGATCAAAGTGAAATGCGGCATGTTGCTCGAAGGCTACCGCCCGAAGCGCGTCGTGCGATTCTACCCTGCCACATGGAAAGTTGAGGCCCTGCCGCAGGAAGAACGTTTCGAGGGCCGCGAGTAGAGCCCCGTGCTATTATAGGTTCTCGGTTTACAACACATGGTTCTTGAGCCAGCCCGGCGAACAAAGAACTACGAACCAAGCACCACGAACGAATGACATGAAACCTTCCTCCATCGCAATCCTGTTCCTCTCTGCCACCGCGTACATAGCCTTCGCTCTCGATCCGCATCTGGTCACATCGAGTTTCGGTGAAGACCGACAAGCTCCGACTCAAGAGCAGCTCAACTTCTTCGAGTCGAAGATTCGTCCGGTGCTGGTGACGCATTGCTACGAGTGCCATTCGGCGGATTCGAAAATTGTGCAGGGCAGGTTGCGGCTGGATTCGCGCGAGGGGGTGCTCAAGGGGGGCGACACGGGCGCTGTCCTTCAACCCGGAAAGCCTGAGAAGAGCTTGCTCATCAAAGCGTTGCGGCATGACGGGATTGAGATGCCGCCGAAAGGAAAATTGTCGGCGTCGGTGATTAAGGATTTTGAGACATGGATCGCGATGGGAGCGCCCGATCCGCGAGTTGCCAAAGAATCAAAAGTCGCACGCACGATCGACATCGAAGAGGGCCGCAAGCATTGGTCGTTTCGGCCTGTCGCCAATCCGGCCGTGCCCGGAGTGAAAGACGAGTCGTGGCCCATCGATCCGCTCGATCGGTTTGTGTTGGCGCGATTGGAAGCGAGCGGGTTGCGACCCGTGGCTGACGCCGACCGTTACGCCTGGCTGCGGCGCGTGAGTCTGGATCTGACCGGTCTGCCACCGACGCCCGCGGAGATCGACGCGTTCGTCCGCGATAACTCGCCGCGTGCCTGTGAGACCGTCGTCGATCGTTTGCTCAAGTCGCGTGCATTCGGCGAGCGCTGGGCCCGGCATTGGCTCGATCTGACCGGCTATGCCGACATGATCGGCACGTCAAACAACGTCTTCGCGGAGCACGCCTGGCGGTATCGCGATTACTTGATCGAGGCGTTTCATCAGGACAAGCCGTTCGACCGTTTCGTGCGAGAACAGATCGCGGGCGACCTGATGCCCGCCGAGTCTCCGCAACGGCGAGCCGAACAAATCACTGCGACCGGGTTCCTGATGGTCGGCGATGTCGAGATCGTCGAGCCTGATAAAGCGAAGATGGAAGCCGATCACATCGACACGCAGGTCGCGAAGATCGGCACCGCGTTTCTTGGCATGACGCTCAACTGTGTCCGCTGTCACGATCACAAGTTCGACCCGATCGGACTGCCCGATTACTACGGAATTGCGGGCATGCTGCGCAGCTCGCCCGCGACGCACAAGATTCCGTTCGGCGTCTGGAGCCTGCTTAATTCGACCGAGTTGCCGGAGACACCGGAGCAACTCGTCGCGAGGCAAAAGCTCGAAGCCGAACAGGCGGAGAAACTCGCGGCGCTGAAGGCCGAGCGGGAGAAGTTGCAGGCGGAAAAGAAAGAGGTCGAGAGCCAGCTTGCGCTTCCCGAGAACACGGACTCTCGCGGAGCGAAAGCCGACATTGAAAAACGCCGCGACGAGATTGCTGAGCAACTCAAGAAACTCGGCCCGGCGATTCAGCATGCGGAGTTCTTCGCATCGAAGGTGCCGAAAGCCTTCGCGATGCGCGACGGTGAGACACCCGCAGACATGCCGATCTACATTCGTGGCAATCCCTACGCTCCCGGTGCAGTCATTCCGCGCGGGACAGTCCGCGTGGCCTCGTGGGACAAGTTCTCCGCGATTCCTGCCGGGCAGAGTGGTCGATTGCAGCTCGCCGATTGGCTGGCCGACAAACGCAATTCGCTCACGCCGCGAGTCACGGTCAATCGCATCTGGCAAAAGCTGTTCGGCGAGGGACTGGTTCGGAGCGTCGATTACTTCGGCACGCGCGGTGAGACGCCCTCGCATCCCGAATTGCTCGATCATCTCGCGACGCGGTTCATGCAGGACGGTTGGTCGCAGAAGCAGTTGATCCGCTCGATCGTGCTGAGCCGAACCTATCGCCTGAGCAGCACCAACAACGCAGCCGCGATGCAGGTCGATCCCGACAACCGCTTGCTGTGGCGAATGAATCGTCAACGACTCGATGCCGAAGCGCTGCGCGATCAACTGCTCGCTGTCAGCGGCGAACTCAAGCAAAGCAACGGCGGCCCGGCGCTCGTTCTGGAAGACGTCGAAAACTGCGGCGCACTCACGCAGCAGGGAGTGAACCCGCCGAACTACACGCATCGGAAACCGCGCGCGGGGGAAGAGTTCTTACGCACGATCTACCTGCCGGTGATGCGGACCAACACCGCGACGAACGACCGGCTGCGTTCGTTCTTCGACTTCGTGAACCCGGCTCAAATCGCCGGGCAGCGCAGCCAAACCGTCGTGCCGACGCAATCGCTGTTCGTGATGAACAACGACCTCTTCCGCCAGCGAGCGAAAGCGCTGGCCGATCAACTCATCGCCGCCGCACCGCAACCCGACGCACGCCTCAATCAACTCTGGCTGCGAGTCTGCAACCGCCCCCTCACTCCGCCTGAGCGTGACGATGCACTGGCCTTCCTCAGGCAACTCGGGGAGTCCCTAGAAACCAAAGACGCCGCCGCGCGCGAGTCACTTCTCTGGACCGAACTGTGCCACAGCCTGCTGTCGTCGAATGAGTTTGTGTTTCGAATCTGAAACAGTGAGCCGAACGCGCTAGCGTCGGGCCGTATCAGAACACGCCGCGCACAAGCCCGAAGCTAGTGCCGATGGCTCACTGTCGCCTAAGACCACAAGCTTGGAGCACCCCGGCAACATGAAACCACGGCTCAACCTGCTCACCGTATTGATGTGTACGACGTTCCTGACCGCGGCGGATGCGGCGGCGGATGAGTCTGCGGAGCGTCTATTTGTCCGACGCATTCAGCCGCTGTTGTCGGCCCACTGTCTCGCGTGTCACGGGCAGGACGGGAAGAAGACGGAAGGGGGGCTCGATCTGCGAACTCGGGTCGCCACTTTCAAAGGGGGCGACAGTGGTGAGTCGGCGATTGTGGCCGGCAGTCCTGGTAAGAGTCCGCTGATTCTGGCGGTGATGCGACGAGACGAGAATTGGTCCGCCATGCCGCCCAAGGAGGCCGAGAAACTCACCGAGGAACAGATCGGCTGGCTCAAGGAGTGGGTCTCGAAGGGAGCCCCGTGGCCGGATGAAAAACGGCGAAACGAAATCGCCAAAGCGAACGCCGACAAGTGGGCGGCGGAGGACGGCACCTCGGTCACGACCAGCGGAGGGCTGTCGGACGAATGGACCAATCGCAAGTACAAGCCCGAGGGGCTGTGGGCCTATCAGCCGGTGAAGAAGCCCGCGCCTCCTGCGTCTCAGGGTCATCCGATTGATGCCTTCATCGCGTCGAGGATGCCGGCAGGACTTGCCGCCGCGCCCGACGCGAATCGAGCGACGCTGATCCGCCGCGCGACGTTTGATCTGATCGGACTGCCTCCGCAACCCGAGGACATCGCAGCGTTCGAAAAGGATGACCGGCCGCTCGCCGAAGCCTTCGCGTCCGTGATCAATCGGCTGCTCGCCTCGCCGCATTACGGCGAGCGGATGGCTCAGCATTGGCTCGATGTGACGCGGTACGCCGACAGCAGCGGCTTTGCCAATGACTACGAGCGCGGTAACGCCTGGCGTTACCGAGACTATGTGGTGCGCGCCTTCAACTCGGACAAGCCCTACGACCGCTTCGTCCGCGAACAGATCGCGGGAGACGAGATGGGAACGACAAAGGAGGAAGGTGGAAGGAGGAAGGTGGAAGGAAAAGACGAATCAATTCCTCCTTCCTCCCTCCCCCTTCCTCCTTCCGAACTCATCATCGCCACCGGATTTCTGCGCATGGGGCCATGGGAGTTGACGGGCATGGAAGTCGAGAAGATCGCACGGCAGCGGTTTCTGGACGATGTGGTCAACAGCGTGGGCGAGACGTTCCTGGCCCACTCGCTGCAATGTGCCCGCTGCCACGATCACAAGTTCGATCCCGTGCCGACCCGTGACTATTACTCCATCCAGTCGGTCTTCGCGACGACGCAGATCTCCGAGCGGGCCGCGCCGTTCCTGCCGTCGGAGAACAAAGCTGGATTCGAAGAACGTGCCTACCTGGAAAAGACACGAGTGGAGCACGAGGCGACTCTGAATCAGCTCGATGACGTCCTGCTGGAGAACGCGCAACGCTGGCTCAAAGACAACGGCAAAGACTCCGCGAAATGGAACGCGGCTGTCGAAGCCGCGCGGCAGAAGATCGCCAGCGACAAACAGAACGGTGCCGCACGGCGTCCCTACTCGGACGTCTTCGCCATTGCGCGGAACGCTCTCACCAAAGCCGGCGAGCCGGAAAACGAGTTCCCGCCGAAGCTCGTCGGATTCACTCCCGAGCAGTTCGGCCGGGAGCGCGTCGCTCGCAAGGGGCTGGAGCGACTGAGGTGGGAGATCGAACGCTACGAACCCTTCGCTCTGGCCGTCCATAGCGGACGGACGCGCGAGTACAAGACGGTGTTCACGCCGCTCCGCATGCCGGACAATCGACTCACGCACGGTGAGCTGGAGGAGACGTGCATCCATATTGGCGGCGATCCCTTCTCGGAAGGACCCAAGGTCGTGCCGGGCGTGCTCAGTGCTCTTCCGGTGCCGCACAAGATTTCGATCCCCGACAGCATCGAGGGCCGTCGCAAGGCTTTTGCCGAGTGGGTGGCCAGCCCACACAATTCGCTCACGACGCGAGCCATTGTGAACCGCATCTGGATGTGGCATTTCGATCAACCGATCGCCGGCAATCCAAATAACTTCGGCAGCACGGGCAAGAAGCCGACGCATCCCGAGTTGCTCGATTGGCTCGCCGCGACGTTTGTGGAACAGGGCTGGTCGTTCAAAGAGATGCACCGCCTGATCATGACCAGCGCCGCTTACCGCCGCAGCGCCGTGCATCTGGACTTGCCGAGGCTGCATGAGAAGGACCCGCTCGGCACGAGCTACGCCGTCTTCAAGCCGCGACGCTTGAGCGCCGAAGAGTTGCGGGACGCGATGCTGTCCGTCAGCGGCGAACTCAACCCGATCCTCGGCGGCATTCCGATCCGTCCCGAAATCAATCTCGAAGCCGCTCTGCAACCGCGGCAGGTGATGGGCACCTTTGCCTCGGCCTGGGTGCCGAATCCCAAACCCGAACAACGTCATCGTCGCTCGCTCTACGCACTGAAGCTGCGAGGACTCAGCGACCCCGCCATGGAAGTCTTCAACGCGCCCGCGCCCGACTTCTCGTGCGAGCAGCGCGAAGCCAGCACCGTCACTCCGCAGGTCTTTTCGCTCTTCAACAGCAAGGCCAGCTTCTCACGAGCCCTCGCGCTCGCGGCTCGCGTGCTCAAAGAGACCAAGACCAACGACGAAGCGATCCGCCGTTGCTTCCTGTTGGCCTACGGTCGTCCCGCGAAGGCCGAAGAACTCGCCGCCTGCCTCGCGCACTGGCGAGCGATGGAATCCGTGCAGTCAAAATCGAAACTCACCGCCGCCAAGGCTCTGCTCGAAGTGCGTCGTGACGCCGTCGAAGAGAACACCGGCGAGAAGTTTTCGTTCAACGAAAAGCTCTACGCCAACGCCGACTTCATCCCCGACCTCCAAGCCGCCGAGGTCGATGCCCGCACTCGCGCCCTGGCGGATGTCTGCCTCGTGATCCTCAACACCAATGAGTTTTCCTATGTCTATTAATCCCTTCTTTCGATGCGCTGGAGGACGTGCCCTCCACGCGCCGGCCCGCCGTGATTTCATCTACGGTCTGGGGGCGAGCCTCGGCAGTGTCGCTTTGACTTCCTTGCTCGCCGAGGAAACGAAGGCCCCTGCGCCGGCTCAAACGAATAGTCACTTCTCAAACTCCAAGGCCAAGAACGTCATCTTCCTCCTGATGGAAGGTGGACCTTCGCACATCGACACGTTCGATCCAAAACCGGTGTTGGAGAAGCTGCATCTCAAGGAGTTCGTCCGCGAAGGGAAGCAGAAGTCGGCGATGGAGAGCGGCAAGCGGTACTACGTGCAGAGTCCCTTCAAGTTCATCAAGGCCGGTCAGAGCGGCGCGGACATGGCGGAGAACTGGTCGCATCTCGCAAAAGTGGCCGATGACATCTGCTTCTTCCGCGGTTGCACCGTCGACAGCGTGAATCATCCGACCGCCATGTATCAGATGAATTGCGGCAACCGTTTCGGAGGCGATCCGGGCATCGGTGCGTGGGTGAACTACGGGCTCGGCTCGATGAATCAGGATCTGCCCGGCTTCATCGTTCTGCCGGAGGTGAGCTATCCGCAGGGGGGCGCGGCGAACTGGAGCAACGGGTACTTGCCCGCCCGTTTTCAAGGCACGCCGCTCCGTCCCAAGGGCTCGCCGATTCTCGATCTCACGCCCGGTGAAGGAGTCACCCCCGAGCATCAGCGGAAGAACCTCGATCTGTTGGCCAAGCTGAATGCCGGGCACGCCGCCGAGCATCCCGGTCACGACGAGCTGAACGCCCGCATGGACAATTACGAACTCGCGTTCCGCATGCAGATGCAGGTCCCCGAGGTGCTCGATCTCTCCAGAGAGGATGCTCGGACGAAGGACCTTTACGGCATCGGCCAGGAGGGCACCGACTCGTTTGGCCGCAAGTGCCTGCTGGCCCGCAAGCTCGTCGAGAAAGGGGTCCGCTTCGTGCAACTTTACAACGGCTCGTGGGACAGCCACGACTACATCGAGCGGGCGCATGGCAATCTCGTCCGAGGAGTGGACCGACCCATTGCGGCGCTGATCACCGATCTCAAGCAGCGCGGGTTGCTCGACAGCACTCTGATCGTCTGGTGCGGCGAGTTCGGTCGCACGCCCGACAACGGCGTCCGCGGAGGAATCGCTTACGGCCGCGATCACAACCCCAACGCCATGACGATCTGGCTTGCCGGCGGAGGCTGCAACGCCGGTCACACGATCGGCGCGACCGACGAACGGGGCATGGAAGCCGTCGAAGGCAAAGCGCACGTCCGAGATTTCCATGTCACCTTGCTGCGGCTTCTTGGCCTCGACGACAACAAGCTGACGTTCTACCACGCCGGCCGCTTTAAGCAGCTCAGCCAATTCGGCGGCCAAGTCATTAAGGGTTTGATAGGATGAGGAGTCGAACAGCCAAAAGCGGCATGGACGCGAGAGGCAGGACGGTCTTTCAGACCGTCGTTCCGACCGTGAGTCGCACGCGCTAGCGTCGGACCGATATAAGAGAACGCATCCATTTAAACTCGAGACTAGCGTCAACGGTTCACTCCCGGAGACCGAAACTTATGAATCAGCAATTCTCCACCACTCGGCGCCGCATGCTTCAGACGGCCTCGATCGGCTTTGGCGGTATGGCATTGGCGGACATCGTCCATGCCGCGAGTCGCTCGCAGGCGGCGCGCGGGCCGGGGATGGTGCCGAAGGCGAAGCGGGTGATCTTCCTGTTTATGGCCGGAGGACCATCGCAGCACGACCTCTTCCAAGAGAAAAAGTTTCTCGCGGATCGGCATGGTCAGAAGATCGATTCGCCGCTGAGGAAAGAAGTCACGCAGGTCGGCACGGAGAAATTCCTGGCGCTCGGCACGATGGCTCCCATTCGGCCGCGGGGTGACTCCGGGATGTTGATCTCGGACTTGATGCCGCACCTGTCGAGCGTCGCGGATGACATCTGCTTGCTGCGCGGGATGAATGCCGACAATCCGCAACATGCCAGTGCCACGAATCAGTTTCACACGGGCGTCTTCACCGAAGTGCGGCCGTCGATGGGAGCGTGGATCAGTTACGGGCTCGGGACCGAGAACCACAACTTGCCGAGTTTCGTCAGCATTCATGCTCCGGGAGTGAGAACGTATGGCTCGGGCTTTCTTCCGGCTCAGCATCAAGGTACGCCGCTAACCGTGCCGCTCAACGACAAGACGCTGCCGATCGAGAACCTGCGTAACGCATCGAGCAGCGCGGCGATCCAGAGGCAACGCCTCGACCTGACGAAGCGACTGAATCAACGGCTGCTCGACGACCTGCACGGCGACGCCAACATGGAAGGGATGATCCAGAACATGGAGCTGGCCTTTCGCATGCAGACGACCACGCCGCAACTGGTCGATCTGTCGCAGGAGACGCAGGGGACGCTCGATCTGTACGGCATCGGCGGCAAGGAGAGCGACAAGCATGGCCGCGCGTGTCTCCTGGCTCGCAAGCTCAGCGAGTCCGGCGTGCGGTTCGTGCAGGTCACGATGGATGGCTGGGACCATCACGGCGACATTCGCGGCAACCTGCCGAGACTCTGTCAGCAGACCGATCAACCGGTGGCGGGACTGCTCAAGGACTTGAAGCAGCGCGGCTTGCTCGACGACACGCTGGTGCTGTGGAGCGGCGAGTTCGGTCGCACGCCGTGGAGCCAGGATCTGAGCGGCACGGCTCCGATCGACAATCACGGTCGCGAGCATCAGCCCGAGAGTTTTTGTGCGTGGCTGGCGGGCGGCGGCGTGAAAGGGGGCCTGACTTACGGCGAGACCGACCACATGGGCTACCGAGTCATCGAAGGCAAAATCCACATCCACGACCTGCACGCGACCATGCTGCACCTGCTGGGCATCGACCACACGCAACTCACCTTCAACCAAGTCGGCCGCGACTTCCGCCTGACCGACGTGCATGGCTCGGTCGTGCAGGAGATCTTGGCGTAAAGGGGTTGCGCAGTTCCGTAACGATCCTCATTTCGCTTGTGGCAAGCGGGGGGAGCGGTCAAATACAGCGCCGTCACTCCTGAGGCAAGCGTGTATTGGATGTCTGGACTTCCGGTCTGTTGCGCCGATCGACGGACTGGAAGTCTGTCGTACACAAGAGGCGCGGAAGACTCGCTGAAGTCACGAAAGAACGATGAAAGATCAATGAACAACCTGCACATCATTCTGACTTTCCTGCTGCTCATCGCCGTCGCACAAGAAGCGCAGTCCGCGACCTCGCCGGCTGAGTTTGACAAGGCGCTGCTGCCCTATTTGCAATCGCACTGTGTCCGCTGTCACAACGCGGAGAAGCAGGAGGGGGAGTTTCGCGTCGACAAGCTCTCGAAGAACGTCGGCACGGAGAACAATCCGCAGTGGCTGGAAGTGATGGAGCGGATCAACTCGGGCGAGATGCCGCCGAAGACGCAAGCGAAACGCCCCACCGCCGCCGAAAGCGCGCAGGCCGTCGAGTGGATCGCAGCACGCATGAAGGACGGCGAGGCGGCACGCATGGCCGCGCGAGTCAGAGTGACTTACAACCGGCTCACGCGCGATGAATATGTCAACACGGTGCGAGACTTGATCGGCGTCGAATTCGACGCGAAGGATCCGGGGAACTTCCTGGAAGATCCCGAGTGGCAGGGCTTCGAGCGTCTCGGCTCGGTGCTCACGTTGTCGCCGTCGAATATCGAGAAGTATCTGGCGGCGGCGGAGGTCATCCTGAATGAAGCCTATCCGCCAAACGTGTTGCCGTTGAAGAAGGGGCAGAAGCCGCTGGAACCGTTCGGTGGCACAAAGCGGGCGATCGAAGAAAACCAGATCAAAGAACGGCATCGCGAGCGGCTGCGCGAGCTGGGCCTGCTCGACAAAGTGCGATTCGAAATGTGGCCGGGCGACATCTTTCGCTACTCAAGGCTAGATTCACTGCCCGAAGCCGGTATCTACGAAATCAGCTACAAGCTCAGTGGTCTGCGTCCGCCCGGTGGCCGTGCCCCGCGACTGAAGGTGTATGAAGAAAAGCTGGATCGCGTGCTGTTCGAGCAAGACATCGTGGCCGACGAGGACAAGCCGATCACGGTGACTTTCCGGGCTCATTTGCCGAAGGGGTCGCCGAACATCATGGTCTACAACGATGTGTCTGGGCCGTCGAACAATCCCCGTTCCGGTCGTCACAGCGCCGTTCCGTTCGTCAGTACAAAGCTGGGCCGCACCCCGTGGCAGATGAAGCTCACGGACGAAGAGGGGCTGGCGATCTATCCGTTTCTCATCCTCGACTCGATCACCTGGCGCGGGCCGATCCTGACCGACGAAGAGAAGCAACGCCGCGTCGACTACATGCCCGCCGAAGAGGGCAACCTGCAGCAGGCCCGCGACTGCCTCACCACGTTGGCCAGGCGCGCCTTCCGTCGCCCCGTGACGGATGCGGAGATGGACGGCTATATGAAGATCGTGCAGAGCGAACTCGCTGCGAAGGAATCGTTTCGCGACGCGGTGAAATCGGGCATGGCCGCGATCCTGAACTCCAAGAGCTTTCTGTTTCTCGCGGAAGGTGATGAGAAGTCGAGTCGCGGCACGCTGAACGATTGGGAGATCGCCTCGCGGCTGTCGTACTTGTTGTGGAGCACGATGCCGGACAACGAACTGTTCTCGCTCGCCGAACAAGGCAAGCTGCGGGACAAAGCCGTGCTCGCTCGGCAGTTCGCTCGCATGATTGCCGATCCGCGGGCCGAACGCTTCAGCGATTCCTTCGCCACGCAATGGCTGCGGTTGCGCAAGGTCGGGATGTTCCAGCCGGACAAGAAGCTCTACCCGGACTACGACCAGACGCTCGAGAACAGCATGATCGCCGAGACGAAGCTGTTCTTCCGCGAGGTTCTTGAGCGCGGGCTAACGCTGCGCGAGTTCCTGCACTCCGACTGGAGCGTGATGAACGAACTGCTGGCGAAGCATTATGGAGTCGAGGAGGTCTTCGCGGCCGCGCGACAACACGCGGCCACCGATCGGGAGTTCGTCCGCGTCTCACTGCCGCCCGCATCACATCGAGGCGGGTTGCTCACCCAGGCGTCGATCCTGTCGCTTACCAGCGACGGCGTGCGACACCGACCCGTGCATCGCGGTGTGTGGTTGAGCGAAGCGATCTTCGGCAAGTCGCCGCCGCCGCCCCCGGCGAACGTCGACCCGATTCCCACGAACCCCACCGGCCCGAAGGCGACGCTGCGTCAGAAGCTCGAAGCCCACATTCACGACGCCCGCTGTGCCGCGTGTCATGCGAAGATCGACCATCTGGGCCTCGCCTTCGAGAACTACGACGCGATCGGCCGCTGGCGCACCGTGGAGATCACGGACGGCGTCGGTGAGAACCCCACGGTCGTCTCCTCCGGCAAGTTCCCCGATGGCCGCGAGTACCAGAACGCCGCGGAGTTCAAGCAACTGCTTCTCCGCGACCTTGACGCCTTCAACCACACGTTCATTGAAAAGCTCGCCACCTACGGCCTGCGCCGCACGACGAGCTTCGGCGACCGCGAAGAACTGCAGAAGATCGCCGCCGCAAGCAAGGCGAAGGACTATCGGCTGCAAGACCTCGTCGAGGCTTTTGTGACTTCCGATCTGTTTCAAATGCGGTAAGAAGTTCTTGGTTCTTCATTCTTGGTTGAAATCGGGGGCACGGACTACGAACGAAGTCGCAGGACCAAGAACCGCGTACAACGAACCAAGACCAGAAAACTCCACGTCATCCTTATCGGGCTTCTCACTGCCCTGCTGCTCGCGCCGCTGGCGGAGATGCACGCTGCGGATGCACCTGCACTCAGGAAGCCCAACGTTGTTTTTGTGGTGTTCGATGATCTGAACAATCGGCCAAAAACTGCTTCTCAGAAATCGAACGTGCTCTTCATTGCCATCGATGATTTGAGGCCGCTGCTTGGCTATTACGGCGCGTCGTGGATCAGGTCGCCGAACATCGATCGGCTTGCGGCGCGCGGCACAACCTGCGGTTCCAGCGACATCTTCAGTAATCGCACAACTTCCACCGAGACAGCCATCCCTGCAGCAGTCACTCTGGCAGCCTGAGCTACCTCGACGATCGTCGGACAGACTCCCGCAGGCTTTTCAGGATTCGAACCTTCTGGAATACGTCCAGCGCAATCCTTCGAATCTTCGTCAGCCCGGTCAGCGGAGACTCAGTCAATCCACCAAGCTCACCGAACCGCTGGCGGCTGGCTCCTGAGAATCGCGCTTACTTCTGGACGCGGCCGCGCGTCCCACACCCTCACCGTCTGGTCTGAACTCGCCGAGGCCAGCCGCTGCCCGTCCGGGCTAAACGCCACGCTCCTGACAAGGCTGGTGTGTCCTTTCAGAGTGAGCGACTCCTGGCCCGTGGTTGCGTCCCACACCTTCACCGTCCCGTCAACACTCGCCGAGGCCAGCCGCTGCCCGTCCGGGCTGAACGCCACGCTATTGACCCCGCTGGTGTGTCCTTTCAGCGTGAGTGACTCCTGGCCCGTGATCGCGTCCCACACCTTCACCGTCTTGTCATCACTCGCCGTTGCCAGCCGCTGCCCGTCCGGGCTAAACGCCACGCTCACGAGCCCGCCGGTGTGTCCTTTCAGCGTGAGCGACTCCTGGCCCGTGGTCGCGTTCCACACCTTTACCGTTTGGTCATAACTCGCCGAGGCCAGCCGCTGCCCGTCCGGACTAAACGCTACGCTCTCGACCACGTCGGTGTGTCCTTTGAGCGTGAGCAACTCTTGGCCCGTAGTCGCGTCCCACACCTTGACTGTCTGGTCCTCACTCGCCGAGGCCAGCCGCTGCCCGTCCGGGCTAAACGCTACGCTCTCGACCACGTCGGTATGTCCATTCAGCGTGAGCGACTCCTGGCCCGTGGTCGCGTCCCACACCTTGACCGTTTTGTCCCAACTCGCGGAGGCCAGCCGTTGCCCGTCCGGACGAAACGCCACGCTCCTGACCCGGTCAATATGTCCTTTCAGCGTGAGCGACTCCTGGCCCGTGGTCGCGTCCCACACCTTCACCGTCTGGTCCGAGCTCGCCGAGGCCAGCCGCTGCCCGTCCGGGCGAAACGCCACGCTCCAGACCAAGCCGGTGTGTCCTTTCAGCGTGAGCGACTCCTGGCCCGTGGTCGCGTCCCACACCTTCACCGTCTGGTCCTCACTCGCCGAGGCCAGCCTCTGCCCGTCCGAGCAAAATGCCACGCTCGAGACCCTGCCCGTGTGTCCTTTCAACGTGAGCGACTCCTGGCCCTTGGTCGCGTCCCAAATCTTAACTTCCCCCGATTTATTGACCTCACCACTCGTCGAGGCCAGCCGCTGCCCGTCCGGACTAAACGCCACGCTATAGACCCTGCCCGTGTGTCCTTTGAGCGTGAGCGACTCCTGGCCCGTGGTCGCGTCCCACAACTTCACTGTCCCGTCCCAACTCGCCGAGGCCAGCCGTTGCCCGTCCGGACTAAACGCCACGCTCACGACCTCGCCGATGTGTCCTTTCAGCGTGAGCAACTCCTGGCCCGTGGTTGCGTCCCACAGCTTCACCGTCTCGTCAGCACTCGCCGAGGCCAGCCGCTGCCCGTCCGGGCTGAACGCCACGCTATAGACTTGGTCGCTGTGTCCATTCAGCGTGAGCGACTCCTGGCCCGAAGTCTCGTCCCACACCTTTATCGTTTTGTCAGCACTCGCGGAGGCCAGTCGCTGCCCGTCCGGGCGAAACGTCACGCTCCAGACCGCTTGGGTGTGTCCTTTCAGCGTAAGTGACTCCTGGCCGGTGGTCGCGTCCCACACCTTGACTGTTTTGTCACCACTCGCCGTTGCCAGCCGCTGCCCGTCCGGGCGAAACGCCACGCTTGTGACCCAGTGGGTGTGCCCTTTCAGCGTGAGCGACTCCTGGCCCGTGGTCGTGTCCCACACCTTCACCGTCTGGTCCCAACTCGCCGAGGCCAGCCGCTGCCCGTCCGGGCGAAACGCCACGCTCGAGACCCAGCCGGTTTGTCCCTTCAAATCCAGCAGCGATGAATGGCAAAGTCGATCCCAGTAGTACCACTCGAAGCCGCGCAGGTCGTCCGTCTTCGGCATCTCATCGGGTTTTAGACGATGTTGCTCCAGTCGATCGAGCACCAATCCCACACGGTTGTTTTCCCAGTGCAGTTGCGTCAGGTTCATGTCAGCGACATACAGATGCCGCTGAGCCAGCTTGGCGTTCTCGTCCGCTTCGTCGGCTTTTCGATTCGCGCGTTTCGTCTCTTCGGTCAACTCACCCTGCTTGTTCGCGAGAGCGTTGGCACGCTGCGAGGACTGGCTGGCAAAGAACCACGAAACCGCCATGCCGATCAGCAAGACGAGCGCGACTGTTGCGCTCAAAGCGGCGACAGTGGGGTTGCGGCGATGCCACAGGCGGAGGCGTTCCCACAGACCGGCGTGATAGACAGAGACCGGTTGATGCGCCAAGGAACGTTTGACGTCGGCGGCCAAGTCTTTCGCGTCGAGGTAACGCTCGTCCTGCTCCCTGGCCATCGCGGTGGCACAGATCGCATCGAGTTCTCGCGAGATCGTGGGATCGAGTTCACGCGCGCGCGGCGTGGGGCCTTCGCTGATGCGTTGAAGGAGGTCGGAGATTATCTCACATGGTGATCCGAGGAGCAGGTCTTCTTCGATAGAGTGCGGTTTGTCAGGACTGCTCAGGAATGGTTCGGTGGGAGCAGCAGCAGAAACCGAAGCGGAAAGCGGCGCTAACACGCCGCACTCCGCAGCGGTGCGATGAGGTGGGTGGCCCGTCAGAATTTCGAAGAGGATAGTGCCCAGGCCGTATACGTCGGTGCGTTGGTCGAGCAGGTCCACTCGGCCGGCGGCTTGTTCGGGGGACATGTACTTGGGCGTACCAAGAGTGTCTCCCAGACGCGTTGCCCGCGATTGAGCATCGTCGGTGAGCACCACCGGGGCGGTCTCTTCGTCCGGGGTGCCGACGTGTTTGGCCAGGCCCCAGTCGACCACGATCGCTTCGCCGTAATCGCCCAGGACGATGTTCGCCGGCTTCAAGTCGCGGTGAATGATCCCTCGCCAGTGTGCGTAGGCCAACGCCTCGCACACATTCACGAACACGTTCAGCAGCCGCGGGAGCGACAACGGGTCTTCGCGACCCGCTCGAACCTGTTCGTGATGCTTCTTGATCGCCTTCGAGAGCGACTCCCCTTTGACCAGCTTCATCGTGTAGAACGGCCGGGCGCCCCGATTCAATTCGTAGACCGGCACGATGTTGGGATGCTGCAATTGTCCGGTGATCTGCGCCTCTTTGATCAACCGCTGCACCGCGTCCTGCGAGGCCGAGCCGGGCTTCACTTCCTTGATCGCGACCTCGCGAGCCAAATCGTTGTCCCGCGCCAGCGAAACCCTGCCGAGTCCCCCTTTGCCGACTTCGCTGACCCATGTGTACCGCGACTTGAGCTGCTCCGGTTCTACCAGCGTCTCGCCAGTCGTTTCGATCTGCACCGGCCCGCCCGACGGCCACGAACTGAGCGACTGCTGAATGTCAGCATCCTCGACTTGCTTGATCGCACGGCAGACGTCGCCGCGCGTGACGGCGTTGAGGGTGACACGCGCGTCGTTTTGATGCTTCGCCAGCTTGCGTTCGAGTTGCTTCTCGAGGAAGCCGCGATCCTCGGCGTTGATCCAACCACGCTCGACCAGCAGATCGGCCAGCGGCTTCGACTTGTCTGTCGCCCAGGCCCGACACGCCGACGTGAGCTGAACCAAATCGATCAGCTCGTTCTCAAACGCCAAAACCGCAAACAGCAAATGCCGCTCAGCCGACATAATGCGCCTCTGCCACTAGAGACCATGATACCGCTGGGCAGACATCACAATCGCGAAGCTCGGCCACTGCAAGCCTGAGGCGAACTCACAATGCGGCGACACCGCCGTTTCGTCGATCGTGTGAATCGTGACCACGTTGTCGTGACACGCCGCCGCTGCCGCTTGAGCCTCGCGAATGAATCGCTTTCGAGCGGCCGCATGATGAGCCAAGTGTGACGCCAGCACTTTGACCGGGACGACTCGCTGCAGGCTCGGATCGTACGCCTTGAGCACGACTCCCACGCCCCCCAGCCAACGATCTCGCTGATTTTGTGCTGATCGAGTTTGCCGAGCAGCTTTGGATTATCCGCCAGTTGCAAGAGGTCGAGCGTCGGCTGCGGATCATTCTCCGACTCACTGGATTCGGCCCCCGAATCATCTTCCACCCTGAATCACTCCAGCACCTCGCGGTCGTGAGCGTCTTTCAATCGGACCAGCCAGCTGAGCTGTGTCGACGGAACGTGCGACATGGCGTGCTCGAACGACGACACCAACGATGATGAGCAAGCGATCTCGGAAATCGAGCTGGTCGCCTCAATCCGAAGTGCTCCGTCGTCCCGGCCGATAGCCCTGCCCCGGACCATGCCGAGACTGCTTCTTGGAAGTCTTCCCCTTCGCTGGAGACGAACCCTTCGGCGGAATCGTGTGGACGAACTCGCCACGGAATTTCGAGTTGGCCTCCCTGCGGCGGTTCTCCAACGCCTCGCGCGGTGGCTTGTCCGGAATCAGGCTGTCGCAGCCAGAGCCGATCAGGTCTTGCCGACCAGCTTGTTCGAGCGCCCTGCGGACCTCGAAGTAATTTTCCGGTTTGAAGAACTGCATCAGCGCGCGCTGCAGCTTGCGGTCGCGCAGGTGCTGAGCGACGTAAACCTGCTTCTTGGTGAATGGGTCGATGCCGGTGTAGTACATCGCCGTCGCGACATCGAACGGAGCCGGAATGAAATCCTGCACTTGGTCCGGGCGATAGCCGTTCCGCTTCAAGAATACAGCGAGGTCGATCATCGCGTGGAGGTCGCTGCCGGGGTGACTCGCGATGTAGTACGGGATGAGATACTGCGTCTTGCCCGCCTTCTTCGACTCGCGTTCGAACACGTCCGCGAACTTATCGAAGTCATCGCTGGCCGGCTTGCGCATCAGGTTAAGAACGCCGGTATCAGAGTGCTCCGGCGCAACCTTCAAGTGTCCGCCGACGTGATGCCGAACCAGCTCACGCATGTATTCAGGCGAGCGTCTCGCGAGGTCCATGCGAATGCCGCTGGCGACGAACACCTTCTTGATGCCGGGGACTTCGCGAGCGTCCTTCATCAGCTTGACCAGCGGCCCGTGATCGGTTCCCAGCAACTTGCAGATCGTCGGATGCACGCACGATTGCCGCCGGCATTTGGCTTCGACGTCCGGTCGAGAGCACCGCATCTCGTACATGTTCGCGGTCGGGCCGCCGATGTCGCTGATGACTCCCTTGAACTGCGGGTCGCGGGTCATCGTTTCGATCTCGCCAATGACCGAATCGTGGCTGCGCGACTGAATGATCCGTCCCTGATGTGTCGTGATCGAGCAGAACGTGCAACCGCCAAAGCAGCCGCGCATGATCGTCACCGAGTCCTTGATCATCTCGAACGCGGGGATCTTTTCCGTGTAGCTGGGATGCGGCCGCCGCGTGTACGGCAGCGAGTAGATCGCGTCCATCGCCGCCTGCGAGATCGGAAAGCTGGGCGGATTACAGATGACCGCTTGCTTGTCGTGAAACTGAATCAACCCGCGCGCGTTGTACGGATTCGTTTCGTTATGAATGAGCTTTGTCGCTTCCGCGAATGTTGGTTTATCGGCGCAGACGGCTTCGTAGCTGGGGAGTTGAAGGTCGGCAGTCAGCAGTCGGCCGTTGGCAGAGGATGGAGCAGGTTCATCTCCCACTGCCCGCTGCCGACTGCCGACGGCCTCACTTTCCTTGGCTCCCAGCACGTACGCTACGCCGCGCAGGTCTCGCAGTTCACGCACCGTTTGGCCGGCATCGAGTCGTCGAGCGATTTCCAAAATCGTCTCCTCGCCCATGCCGAACGCGACGAGGTCTGGCTTTGCGTCGAGCAGAATCGAGCGACGGACTTTATCGCTCCAGTAGTCGTAGTGAGCCAGTCGTCGCAGTGATGCCTCGACGCCGCCGGCGATGACTGGCACGCCGGAGTACGCTTGGCGAGCGCGCTGACAGTACGCGAGCGTTGCGCGATCCGGTCGCAGGCCGATGCGGCCACCCGGAGAGTACGCATCATCGTTGCGAACTTTCCGATTGGCGGTGTAGTGGTTGATCATGGAGTCCATGTTCCCCGCGCTGATTGCGAAGAATAGCCGAGGCTTGCCGAACGTCCGCCAGGCGTCGCACGAATGCCAATCGGGTTGGCTGACGATTCCGACTCGAAAGCCTGCCGCTTCGAGCACTCGCCCGAGAATCGCCATCGCGAAGCTGGGGTGGTCGATGTAAGCGTCGCCCGTCACGAACACGACGTCGAGTTCATTCCAGCCTCGCTCGCGAGCTTCTGTCATCGTCATCGGCAAGGGGCGCGGACGGCGCGACTTTTCTCCCGCGAGGTGTAATGCGGCCAAGGGGTCGGCGTCTGGATGCTCGATAATCGGCAGATCAAGTTTCAGAGAGGGCATAGGCCCGCCAGTGTATGAAGCGACCTTCAGGACCGCATGGCCGCACTCGCCGGAATCAGTCGAGTTGCCAAAGTCCGTTCGCGTCGTATGATGTTTAGCAGCCCGGTGCCGCTTGGAGGGGCTTGATTTCGGCACATTGCTTCATGTCGCACGACAAATCGCTGGAGAACGTGGATGAGACGTTCGATCCCGAACCGCAATCAGAGGGACGGGACCGCTTCGCTCGTACCCGCGGCAACGAAAAACTGCGGCGGCAGATCGTCTTCGAGGCCGCTCGGCTGATGTATCGCCGCGAAGAGAAAGAGTATTACCGAGCCAAGCTCAAGGCCGCGCGAGCCATCTGCCAAGGCTGGGTGAAGCCCTCCGACTTGCCGAGCAACTCCGAAATCCGCGACGAGATTCAGCGGATGGCGTTTCTTTTCGAGGGAGATTCGCGGCACGACCACCTGCGCGAGATGCGCATCGAAGCCTTGCGGCTGATGCGGCTGCTGTCGGCGTTTAAGCCGAAGCTGATCGGCAGCACGTTGACCGGTCATGTGCGGCACGGCTCGGACATCGATCTGCACGTCTTCACGTCGAGCGCCGAATCGGTCGCGATGGTGCTCGATCAGGAAGGGATGACGTTCGACATTGAGAGCAAGCGCGTCAACAAGCACGGCGCGGAACGAGTCTTCACGCACATCCACATCCAAGACCGGTTCCCGATTGAACTGACACTTTACCCGGTCGAAAAGCTGGCCTACGTCTTCAAGAGTTCGATCACCGGCAAAGCGATCGAACGCGTGTCGCTGGCCGAGTTCGAGCAACTGCTCCGCAACGAGTATCCCGACATCGAACTCGACAACGAAGTGCTTGAGGCCGAGAGCAAGGTCGATCGCTTCCAGGTCTTTCGCTCGCTGCTGCTGCCGCTGGAGGGAGTCGGCCAGTCGAAGAAGCATCACCCGGAAGGAGACGTGCTGTATCACAGCCTGCAAGTCTTTGAGCTGGCTCGTGACGAGTTGCCCTACGACGAGGAGTTCCTGCTGGCCGCTCTGCTGCACGACGTCGGCAAGGGACTTGATCCGGAGAATCACGTCGCTGCCGCGCTAGACGCATTGAGTGACGTCATCACGCCGCGCACGGCGTGGTTCATCGAACACCACATGGAGGCGCACCTTGTGGCCGACGGCACGCTTGGCTTCCGCGCGAGACAACGACTGCGCGAGTCGCCTGACTTCGACGAGTTGATGCTGCTCCAAAAATGCGATCGAGGTGGCCGAGTCCGCGGTATGCAGGTCATGGAAGTCGATGAGGCACTCGATTTCCTGCGAGAACTGGCGCGGATGAATGGATAAGCCACGTCCCATCAAAGTAGAACAGTCATTCGATGACCGGGATTCGATTCATGGAGTAACTGGTTGAGTTGGTCGGCGCGTCCGCAGTGTCACGGTCCGCGCCCCCGTATTCCACGCTGACCATGTACAATCCGTGAGCGGGTGCCGTCTCGCCAGCGAGCGTGCGGTCCTGATCGTTGATGATCCGGCGAAGATCACTTGGCTGCCAGTAGCCTCGGCCAACGCGAATCAGCGTTCCGGCAATCGATCGGACCATGTTGTAGAGAAAACCGTCGGCAGCGATGTCAATCCACAGGAACTCGTGACCAGGAGCCACGACGGGCGTGACGGGCATCTTGGCCGAGCGGTACGGTTTCGATTCGCTCGGCTCGGGATACCCGAAGATCGGCCAACCAGTCTGGCGAGTGACCGAACAGCGGAGCACTGTTCGCACGCTGGTCGCCTTGTTTGGCCAGCGGCTCTCGAAGCATCGGAAGTCGTGCGTCCCCAGCAACTCTTGAGCCGCCGTCTGCATCGCCTCGGCGTTGAGCGTGACGTGGTAGTGGTAGGCGTATCGCTTCGAAAAGGGATTCGGCAGCTTCGAATTCCAAATCACGTAGCGGTAGTGCTTCGACTTCGCCGAGTACGTCGCGTGAAAGTCGAGCGGCACCTCCTCGATCTCGCGCACGAGGATGTCTTCCGGCAGGATGTCGTGCAAAGCGGCGCGCAAGCCAAGGCAGGGAATCGAGGTGTTCGTCAGCAGGCTGCAAACTTGTCCGAGTGCATGGACACCCGAATCGGTGCGACCGGCTACGACCAGTTTGCTTGATTCACCGGTCAGCTTTGAGATCGCCCGTTCGAGTACTTCCTGAATCGCTCGTCCGTTGGTTTGCGTCTGCCAGCCGACGTAGTCCGTCCCGTCGTAAGCCAGCGTGAGCTTCAGATTCCTCATTTCGCCGCCTCGACCCAATGATGCCTCGGATCGACCGGCCGCACTAGCCAATTGGCCACGAAGGCGATCGCCAGCAATCCGGCCATTGTCAGCATTGTGCTGCTGTACAGCGTGCTCGATGGATCGACGGTCCTCGCCGGAGCGAGTGCCATCAGCTTTGGCAGCGTCACCGACTTCTTGGCGATCAGTGCCGGCAGTTCAGTCAGCGTTGCTCCGAATGTGTTCTCGAACAGCGCGGGATCAATCTTAAACGCGAGATCCGATAACGCAGTTCGCAACGAACGGTCTCGCAGATACGTGATTGCAACAGGGCCGAGTACGCCGGCGGTGCTCCATGCGGTGAGCAGCCGGCCGTGAATTGCTCCGACGTGCTTCGTGCCGAACAGGTCCGACAGATATGCCGGGATCGCCGCAAAGCCGCCGCCGTACATCGTGAAGATGACCATCGAGACCGCATAAAACGCGATCAACCATTGCACCGCTGGCTGCTGACCTTGCTCGTAGGCGATGAACGGGATCGAGGCGTACAACAATGTTCCCAGCGCGAAAAAGATTGCGTAGGTTCGTTGCCGGCCCAGATAATCCGAAGCCGTGGACCAACCGAATCGACCGACCATGTTGAAGACGCTCGTCATCAACACGAACGTCGCCGCAAAGCTGCTCGTGACGATCGTCGGCAGCGTCGTTCCAAAGATTTCGCCCATCATCGTCTTAGCCACGCCGAGCACTCCGATACCGGCAGTGACGTTAAAGCAAAGCACGATCCACAAGAGATAAAACTGCGGCGTCTTGATCGCCGCATCGGGCGAGACGTTGTGTGACGTGATCATCGATCCCGCCTGCCCCTCGACCGGTGGAGCCCAACCGGCCGGCTTCCAATCCGCTGACGGCAGCCGATACGAAAACGCTGCGATCAGCATCACGACGAAGTATGCCAGCCCCAGAGTGAAGAAGGTCTCGGCGACTCCCGTTCGTCCGGTGCCGACGACGTACACCCCCTCGTTCCCCTTGACCAGCATCTGCGAGATTTCGTTCTTGCCGACCACCACGACTTCACGCGATTGCCCATCGACGTTGGCGAATCGCCGGCCGGATTCCGTCTTGAGTTCGACCGATTGGACCGTGCCGACATACTGCGGTGGCTCATAGTACGACTCCATCAGCCATTCTTTCAGTGGAGCTCCGATGATCGCTCCGCCGCCGAAGCCCATGATTGCCAAGCCGGTCGCCATGCCGCGCCGGTCGGGAAACCATTTGATGAGCGTGCTCACTGGCGAAACGTAACCGAGTCCCAAACCAATCCCGCCAATGACGCCATATCCGAGGTACAGAATCCACAACTGGTGTGTCAGGATGCCGACACCACCAATCAGAAACCCGCCACCCCAACAGCAGGCCGAAACGGAACCGACCAGCCTCGCCCCGACTCGTTCGAGCCATTTTCCCGCGACCGCCGCCGACAGACCCAGACACACGATCGCGACTGTGAAAATCCAAGTGACTTGCGACAGTGTCCAATCATCCGCCGCGCTGGCGACCACGCCGTGCAGTTTCATCAGCGGCGGATTAAAGATGCTCCAGGCATAGACCGACCCGATACAAAGATGGATCGCAACCGATGCGGGAGGAACTCGCCACCGGTTGAACCCCGGCGGAGCGATGATCCGATCTTTGGTGAAGAGGTTCGGCATGAGCTCGTGTCAACGGATTGAGTGCAAAGTGCAGACTGCAAAGTGAAGAATGTCGAACCAGCAGTCTTGCCTCAGTCCTGATTTTCCACTTTGCCGTCTGTACTTTTCACTGAATTGCGGCGCTGCGGTGTTAACGCTTCTGCAGCAGCACGTTGGTCCCCTTCTTGTTGCTCAGCACGATGTCGAGCAGTTTGTCGCCGTTAAAGTCACCGACGAAGAACTGCGTGCCGACGCCGGTGTCGGTGCCGGCTTCGATCTTGTGCTTGATGAACTTCGGCGGTTGTCCGGCGGACTTTTTGATCTCGTACCAGACCATCACGACTTCGCCCTTCGGATCGGGATCGCCGCCGGAGCCGTGAGCGTAGAACCGCTTGCCGGTGATCAGGTCTTTGACGCCGTCGCCGTTCACATCCTGGTAGTGCAGCGCGTGAGTCTGGGAAAACGTGTCGTCGATGACGTGCTGCTTGAACTTGGGATCGGGTGAACCGCCGACGTTTTCGAACCACCACACGCCGATGTGATGCGCGGCGCTCATCAGGATGTCGTTGTCGCCGTCGCCGTCGAGATCATCGACATAAATGTCCGCCGCCGTCTCTGGATCGGGACCGCTGCCATCTCCCTTGAGAATGTGTTTGTGAAATGTCCAAGGTCCGTCGTTGAGTTTGGCCGGCTGCTCCCACCAACCGTGGGGGATGACGATGTCCTTCCGGCCGTCTTTGTTCACGTCACCGAGGCCGAGGCCGTGGTAGTAGCGATGCCCCAATTTCGGCCCCAGTTTCTCGCCGCTGACTTGCGTGTAGGTCCACTTTTTCGTGGCCTCTCCCGGCGATGGGATTTCCAGATAGCCCATCATCTGCTCGGTCTCGGAACTCATGATGAGTTCCGGCTTGCCGTCGCCGGTGATGTCCAGGAACTGCGGAGTTTCATTCGCCGCGCTGTGCCAGATTTCATACTTGTTCCAAGGGCCGGTTTTGCCCTGCGGGTTCTCGAACCAGTGGCATGGGACACCGGGAAAGCCGATGACGATGACATCTTGCCAACCGTCGCCGCTGATGTCGTAGGCCCAGACCGCGAAGTTGTTGCTGTAGGCTCCGTCGGCGATGTAACGCCGGATCCCTTCGGAGCGAAGCGGGTGCATCGTCCAGTTTCCGGACTGCAATATTTTCAAATCGCCGGGCTGTTCGTACCACGCCTCGCCGTTGATCAGGTCCATGCGGCCGTCTTTGTTGATGTCCGCCACCGCGACCCCTTCCGCTCGGAAGATCTCTTCGAGCTTGATTCGCTCCCATTTCACTGGCGTGTCCTCCGCCGAGGCCGATGTCAGCAGAGTCAATATGCAGCAACACAAAGCGATACAAGCAGCCAATCGACGCATGATTTGTTCCCTCTCAAGGCGATAAACGAACCGCAAACGGAGAAGACAGTGTATCGGTCGATCAGACAACGTCCACAAAGCCGCTTGGTTGTGAATTCCGCAGTCATCCGTTGATTCACTATTGCCGCTCCGACGCACAATCGCTCTGAAAAGTTTTTGAAAAGAACAAGCGGAGATAAAAGCAAAGCGGAGGCCACGTCCAGCCGACAGCGGTTGCGAACAAAAAACCGCAAATGCGACAGTCTTGATCGGGTCGGATGTTGTCGTTCGGCAACATGTCGCCAAAAAGCGACATGCATTCGCTCACACAAACGACGCGACGATCGCATTCGACAGCCGCTGAAACGTCACTTGGTTTTCACCGAGCGGCTGCGTTGTCAGCACCAGTGCGAAGGAGTTGCTCTCCGGATCGATCCACAGCATCGTGCCGGTGGAACCCCAATGGCCGAACGTCGCTGGGCTGACGAGGTCGCCAAACGAGCTTGAGTGATTCATCCACTGCAATCGCCAGCCGAATCCCCACGGCCGAAAGCGGCGATCTTCGTCTGGGACATCCTTCATCGGCGCGAGCTGGTTGCGAGTCGCTTCGACCACCGTCGCCGGTGCAAGGAGCTGCTTCTCCGCGATGCGGCCGCCAGTCAACATTAATTGTGCGAACTGTCCCAAGTCCCACGGCGTCGTCAAAAGTCCGCCCCACGGTGCTCCGAACTGTCGCCAGTAACGGCTATTCCAATTCCAATCGGTCGTATCCGCTTGATCGGCGGCGACCCTGAGTTCGGCGATGCGATCGACCGTCGGATTCATTCCCGCGAACCATTCATCCGGCGCACCGAGTTGCGTGTCCTTCATGCCCAGCGGCTCAAAGAACTCGCGCCGCAGAAATTGATTGCAACTCATGCCGGACAACTTTTCGATGATCGCGCCGAGCACTGCAATCCCCATGCTCTGGTACTGTACCGAGCGTCCGGGTGGAAAGTCCGGTGTCAGCTCGCAGGTGCCTGTGACAAACGCCGAGCGTGCTGAGTGCTGCTTTCGCAATTCGGTGTTGCTCGGCAGCATGTCCGGCAGTCCGGATGTGTGCGTCAGCAGATGTCGGATCGTTGTCCCATGTTTGCCGCCTTTGCCGAACTCCGGCAGAAACTCGGTCACTCGGTCGTTGAGCGTCAACTTCCCGCGCTCGATCAGCAGCATCACCCCCATCGCGACGATCGGCTTGGTGATCGATGCGATCAGAAAAATTGCATCCTGCCGCACCTTGGCTGAGTTCACCGCCACACGTTGCCTGCCGAACAACTGCGGTCCCGGCGAATGCCCGTTCCGAGCCACAAGCAGTCCCACCGCCGGCGCGACATCTCGATCGGCCCATTCGCGAGCGATTTCCAACGCGGTGTTCCAGCGAGTCGGTTCCAAACCACATTGCTCTACGGGAGCTTTCGTCAGCATCACGGCGAGACCTCGCGCACTTCAAAAATCTGGTTCAGCTTGGTGATTTCCAAAACCTCGCGCACATCGTCGGAGGGATTCAGAATCTGAATCTTGGTGACGATGTCACGCAGCGAGACCAGCAACCCCAACATCCCGCTGGGAATGAATTGCACGCCGGTCATCTCGAGCGTGAGAGTCTTAGTTTGATTCCGCCTTACGATCTCGATGATTTGCTCACGGCAAGCGGCGAGATTGATCTGATCCAGCACGTCGCAGTCGGCGAAACTCAAGATCGTGGTCTCGCCGTTTTGAACCAGCTTAAGTGTGGCAAATTCGTTGGCCATGTCTTGGGACTCTTGTTGAGCAGAAAAGGGGAAGACGGGGGACGGATAATAACAACGCCCGCAATCCTCGGCAGCTTCTCACTTCTTCGCGGCGATGCGATAGAGGGCTTTGCTGGTCCGCACGAACAGGTCCGCATCGACTGCCGCAGGTGTCGCCATGATTTCGCCGTCGAGCAAGTTCGTGGCCAGCAGCTTGTAGGTCTTTCCGGGAGCAATCACGAACGTCTGACCCTCACGATTGCCAATCAGAATTCGCCCGTCGGCAAACATCGGCGACGAACAGAAGTTGCCTCCCAAACGCTCCGTCCAGTTGGCTTCACCGGACTTCGCGTCGAGGCAGGTCGCGACCCCCTTGTCGGCCACGATGTAAAGCTCGTCACCCACCAGCAGCGGCGATGGCATGTTCGGCGCTTGCTTGCTGAATCGCCAGGCGATCTTCGGGTTGTCGTCGAGCGTCACCGCCAGGATCTCCGGCTTCATGAAACTGGTGCCGACAAAAATCATTCCGTGCCCAACGACCGGCCGCGGCACAATCGAAAAGCCCAACGCTCCGTATTTGAGCTTCCACAACTCGCGGCCGGTTTCCGGTTCATAGGCATACAACCAATCGGCGGCCGGCGAGAGCACCGCCTCGCGCCCGCTGACCTTTGTGATGAGCGGCGTGCCGTAGGCCTTCTTGAGCTGTGGTTCGGGATTCATTTCACCGCTACGGTTCGTGCGCCAAGCAACCTTCCCGTCGAGTTTGCTGAGAGCCGCGATCGATTGTGTGTCGCTGCCGTCGCAATGCACGATCAACAAGTCACCCCACAAGATCGGCGTACTACCGGGACCGTTCTCGTGCTTGAGCTTCAACTCACGATTCGTCCACAAGACCTTCTGCGTCGTCGTTTCGAGACACGCCGTTCCATTCGTGCCAAAGTGAGCATACAGCCGTCCGTTCTCCAGAATCGGCGACGGCGACGCGAACGAATTCAACTGATGCACCGGATCAGGTGATTCGGCCACCAGCAATTCGACGTCGTGTAACAGCTTCCCGGACGAGCGATCGACACAGACGGCTCGCAGACTGACCTTGCCCACGATGCTCAGGGGTTGACCCGCGAAGTTGTCCTTCAGCTTCTTGGCCTTTTCGGTCAACGGGGCTTCCGATTCAACCGCCGTTGTCAACCAGATGTGCTGTCCTTCGATCACAGGCGAAGACCATGCGCGTCCGGGAATCACCGTCCGCCAAGCGACGTTCTCAGTCTCACTCCATGTCAGGGGCAGCCCTTTGGCATTCGAATGCCCTTGCCCTCCTGGACCACGCCACTGCGGCCAGTCCGCCGCAGGTACCGCAGACGCAACACCGAGCAGCACGACCGCCAACATACAACCGACAGCAAGTTTCACATTAATCTCCCTGGCACGAGGGCGAAGTCGCAAGAGTGTCGTCGGCTTGCGCGATGTCATCTGCCGAGACGTCACTTCGCATCACTTGCGCGTTTTTCGAATTTCAGAGCGGCCGAGTTCATACAGTACCTCAGGCCGGTCGGTTGCGGACCGTCATCAAAGACGTGTCCGAGGTGCGCGTCGCAGCGACTGCAAACGACTTCGGTCCGAGTTGCGAACCAAGAACGATCAATGACCTCGCCGACACTTTCGGAGGATATCGGCTGGAAGAAGCTCGGCCAGCCAGTACCGGAGTCGAATTTCGTGTCGGCATCAAACAGCTTTTGGCCGCAGCAGACACAGCGATACACGCCCGGCTCGTGGTTGTCCCAGTATGCTCCCGTGAAAGCTCGCTCGGTCCCCTTTTTTCGAGCTACTTTGAATTGTTCCGGAGTCAATCGCTGCTGCCATTCGGCATCGTCTTTCGCAATCGGCAAAAGATCCGGATCGGATTCATTCGACGCGTTCATCGGAGGAGCCCTTCGAAGCGGCGGTGTGAACTCGTCGCGAGACGGATGGACCGAGAATGCACTCACAACTAAAGCACCGACGACAACAACCGCGAACACGACAACACACTTGAGCATGGCTCCATCCTTTGAATGTCTCGGGAATCCACGAATGCTCGAACTGATGACGGCGCGGTGAGTCGTCTACACCAGGCTGTCCAAATCGATGCCCGCGTCACGGCGCTTGCGACCTTCGCCGGGACCGCCATCGCCGGCGATCGCCACCTGCCCGGACGTATCCAGAAAGATTTTATCGCCGAGAATCTCTGCGACGACGATCTCCAGCGGGTTTTTGGTACTCAGTTCGACCAGCGGTCGAGCTCCACGGTTCAACGCAACCAGCCGTTTTTGGATCAGCGACGACAATTTGAAGCGGCCGCCGACCTTGTTCACGATCGCTTCATCTTTGAAAACATCAAGCATTCGAGTTCCCCTCCACGCCTTTCAGGATTTGAACGATCTCGGACGTCGCCCGATCCAGGTCGTCATTTATCACCTGATAACGGTAACGGTCCACCATTTCCAGTTCACGCCGAGCGGTCTGCAACCGCCGTTGAATCACTTCTTCCGATTCGGTGCCTCGCGCCCGCAACCGCTGCTCGAATTCCACTTCGGAGGTGGTGCGAATGAAAATTGTCACTGCCTCAGGATAAAGAGCGACCACCTGCATCGCTCCTTGCACGTCAATTTCCAACATGGCCCAGCCGCCGCAGTCGTGTGCTCGCTGCACCTCAGATTTCAGAGTTCCGTACCACTTTTCAGAGCCATGCACTTCAAAACACTCAACGAATTCCTGGGCGTCACGTCTCCGCAGGAACTCTTCTTTGGACAAAAAATAGTAGTCGACCCCCTGCCGCTCCTGGTTGCGTGGCGCTCTTGTTGTCGCCGAGATCGCCTTGACGAGTTTGACTTCGTTTTGAGCCGCCAGCCGATTTACGATGGTCGATTTTCCGGTGCCGCTTGGTCCGGATAGCACGACAATCCGCAACCCCTTCGCTCCGGCCGAACGACCGGACGATCTGGGAGAACTGGTTGCGGACAAAGTCAATTCGGACACCGGAAACTACTCCACGTTCTGCAAGACTTCACGGATTCGCTCGACAGCCGACTTCATTTCCACGGCATGCCGCGAGAGCGACACATGATTGGCCTTCGAACCGATCGTGTTGACCTCGCGAAACATCTCTTGAATCAGAAAATCGAGCTTGCGCCCCTGTGACACTTTGTCGCTAAGGAACGCTTCAAATTGTTCGAGGTGGCATCGCAGCCGCGTGATCTCTTCGTTGATGTCGCAGCGATCGGCAAACAGGCTGACCTCGCGAATCAAATCTGGCTCAGTGATGACGACATTTGTCCCTTTGAGCAATTCGCTGACGCGGTCCAGCAGCCTGTTGCGGTAATGCTTGACGACCTCGGACGCGGTCTTGGCGATCTCGTCGAGGTTGCTGACGAGGACTCGACCGTTGAGCCGCAAGTCGTCCTCCATCGAGCGGCCTTCGCGAACCCGGAACTCTTTGAACTTGCTGAGCGCCTCTTCCAATTGCGCCTTCAGGAAAGGCCAGTCACGCTCTGCGTCGAGTTCGCCTCGACTGCAGTCAGTGACCACGCCGGGGAGCAACAGGAAGTTGGAAATGTCCAACGCCGGTGCGCCGACGGTGAGATGACGTGACACGTCCTTCACTTGGTTCCAATACGCCGTGAGCACATCGACATTGAGCTGCGACGCGGACATCCCCGCGACCGGTCGGACGTCGAATGCGACTGTGACCGTGCCGCGCGCGACATGCTCGCGCACGACGCGCTCGATTTCCCCTTCAAGTGCCGCGTATGCGTCGGGGAATCGCGAGTTCACCTTCAGATACCGGTTGTTGACGGCTCGGACCTCGACGGCGACGTTCAGTCGCTCGTTCTGCCCCTTCGAGGCTCCGAATCCGGTCATGCTCAGTAACACAACGCGCCCTCTCCGACTGGCCAAACTAAGTCACAACAGCCTTTCAAGGCTGTCGATTTTCCCACGACAGGCTGGGAAGTCTGTCGCTCCGGTTTCATTGCTGCCGTGGTTGCGTTACTTCTTTTCGCCGCTCTTTTCCTCGGGTTTAGCGTCTGACGTCTCATCGAGTTCCTTCTTCGGCGGCTCTTTGGATTTTGGGGCGGAGTTCGACGTCTTGTCGTCCTCTGGGGTGACATCCTTAGTCGCTTCATCGGACTTCGTTGCCGCCTTCGAACCCTGGTCTTTCTCACCCTTTTCCTCCGATGTCCCGGTGGATGAACCGAGTCCCGATTCCCCCTTCGAATCATCGGACTTGGTCGCGCTCTCGTTGTCTTTGTCCTTTGAGGAGTTGCTTGTTTCCCTCTCAACGGTTTCGTTCTTGAACTTCTCCGTTCGGGCACGGAGCACTTGGCCGTGGATACCTGCCAGCAGCACCCAGACCGCAGCAATGCCGATGGTGATGCGAGTGAACATATCCCCGGCCTTCGTACCAAAGGCACTTTGTCCACCCAGGCCGCTCAGCGCGCCGACCAATCCGCCGCCCCGTCCGCGTTGCAGCAGAATGATTCCGATCAGCAGAACGCTGATGAATATCCCCACTAAGGCCAAAAACGTTGGCATGAAAACTCCTCACTCGATTCCGCGCCGCCGCAAAGTTTGCGAGCGGCCCTAGTTTTTTCGGGTCTGAGCCTGAATCCCTGCTTCAATAATCGCGATGAATGAATCCGCTTTCAGACTGGCTCCACCGACCAACGCACCATCCACATCCGGTTGCGACAGCAATTCCAGAGCGTTGTCCGCCTTTACACTGCCGCCATAAAGAATTCGCGTGGCTGAGGCAACCGTTTCGCCGTACTTCGACTTCAATTGACCGCGAAGAAAACTATGAGCCTGTTGAGCTTGTTCTGTCGAGGCCGTGACTCCCGTGCCGATCGCCCAAACCGGTTCGTAGGCAATCACGATGTTGGCCATCTGCTCGGCGGAAACTTGGGCTAGCCCGGCCATCTGTTTTTCGAGCACTGCTTCGGTCTGTCCCGATTGTCGCTCGGCCAGCAATTCGCCGACACACAACACGACTTTCAAACTGTGCTGCAAACCGGCCGCAACCTTCTTGGCGAGCAGTTCGTCTTGCTCACCGAAAAATTGACGTCGCTCGCTATGCCCGACCAGCACCCAACCGCAGCCGATGTCTTTCAACATGTCGCCGCAGACCTCGCCGGTGAATGCACCTTGCGGAGCGAAGTACAGATTCTGTGCTCCGAGCTGAACGGCTGAACCGCGAATTGTCGTGGCGATGCCACTGAGGTACGGAAGTGCCGGGCAGACCAAAACCTCAACGGCGCACGAGGCATATTTGCTCGCCAGGGCCTGGCTGAGCGCCACCCCTTGGTTCTGCAACAAATTCATCTTCCAATTGCCAGCGACCAAAATCTGTCGCATGAACATCGACCCTTCAAAAGACGACAACTCCGTCACCGGTGACGAGTTCCGGCCAGACACAGCGACTCGGCATAATTCGCTCGCTAGGCGGCGGGTCGGGAATGATGACGGCCAAAGGCTTTGAGTTCAACCCGTGGCCGTTGGTCCCTCGCCGTGTGCTGGTCAACTTAACGGTTCGCTCCGCGGGTACGAGCCGAGCACTTCCATCCGCACCGCCAGCCGCTCGATTTCGGAAAGCGTCCGATTGATGCGTGGATCGTGCGAGTGCCCCTCGAAGTCCAGAAAGAACAGATAGCCCGACTCCGGTCCTCGCAGCGGGAACGACTCAATCCAGGTCAGGTTGATTTTATTTCGCTTGAACGACCCCAGCGCGTCCGCCAAAGCTCCTGGTTTGTGCGGGATTTGCAACAACAAGGCGGTGCGATCCTTGCCCGTCGGTTTCGTGTCGTCGTCACCGATGATGGCGAACCGCGTGACGTTGTTTTTGTTGTCCTGGATCGACTCGGCTACGACGTTCAAGTCGTATTCGACCGCAGCTCTCATGCTGGCGACCGCCGCCGTTCCTGGTTTGTCTCGAGCCAACTGAGCCGCTGTTGAAGTGCTGGTCACTTCCAGCAGCCGAGCCTGCGGCATGTTCTTGTTGAGCCACTCACGACACTGCGATAAAGCCTGCGGTTTGCTGTAGATTTCGGTCACTTCACTCCGAGGGCAGCGAGCCAACAGATTGTGATGAATCGCGATCTGGACCTCGCCGCAAATCCGCAGCGGCAACCGAGTGAACATGTCGAGCGTGTCCACAATCCGGCCGTCGGTGCTGTTCTCGATCGGGACGATACCGTAGTCGGCCTGCCCTCGATTTACCTCTTCGAAGACGGCGGCGATCGTCGTGACGGGTACCAAATCGGCTGATTCGCCAAACCGTTCGATCGCCGCGATGTGGGTGTAGCTGTAGGCCGGGCCGAGATAGGCCACTCGCACGGTTTTCACTTGCTGGCGCGAGGCGCTCAAGATTTGGCGGAAGATTCCCCGAATGGCCGACGCAGGAAGCGGGCCTCGATTCGAAGCTTCCAAAGCTGCAAACAGTGCGTCGTCTGCCAGCGGCGCGAACATCGCACGCTTTTGATCCGGCTGGCTTTGAATCCAGGCGGTGGTCGTGCCGGCACGCTTGTTGACCAACGTGAGAATCTCGCGGTCGAGGCGTTTAAGGTCGCTCTCCAGTGCCGCAGTCGATTTTCGGGCGGGCTTGGAAGGCTTCGGTGGAGCCGCTGCCGACTTGCGCACTTTCTTCGGAAGTGGTTTCTTGGCCATGAGTTCCTTTCGCGGTCGCAAGGCCAGAAATGCAGCAAAATCGGCTCTGCCATGCGGATCATCGCTTGTATTGGGGCATTTCCGAGGTGTCAAGCAGCCAAGAATTTCGGTTCACCTTGGGGTCAAAAAGCGAGGCTGCCAGATTGACAATCCCGGCAGCGGATCGAGGGCCCTGAGTCAGTGCCAAAGTGGCAACTTCTCAAACGGTCTACGTGCTGAACAAGCCGCAATCTTCGGCCGCGCCAGAGTTTGTCGAGTCAACAAAAGCCAAACCACGGCTGGCACGCTCTTTGCCTTCTGCTGCGACGACGTTTCACATTCGAACCAAAACGGACCACCGAAGGAGCCAAGTCATGGCTGTCACAGAGAAAGTTATCGGAATCGATCTGGGGACCACGAACTCCGTCGTCTCGATTATGGAAGGGGGCGAGGTCAAAGTCCTTGCCAACCTCGAAGGCAACCGGCTGACGCCGAGTATCGTCGCGTTCACCGACAAGGGTGAGACCCTGGTGGGCGATCCGGCTCGTCGCCAAGCGGTCACCAACCCGAAGAACACGATTTACTCGATCAAGCGTTTCATGGGCAGACGACACAACGAAGTCGCATCTGAGGAAAAACTCGTCCCGTACAAAATTGTGGGGGGGCCAACCGACTATGTGAAGGTCGAGACCGGCAACGGCAAGCAGCACACGCCCCCCGAGATTTCGGCACTCGTACTCCGCAAGCTGAAGGAAGCTTCCGAGAGCTATCTGGGCCACAAGGTCAACAAGGCGGTCATCACCGTCCCGGCCTACTTTAACGACGCGCAGCGACAGGCGACGAAGGACGCTGGTCAGATCGCCGGCCTGGAAGTCGCGCGAATCATCAACGAGCCGACCGCCGCCGCCTTGGCCTACGGGCTCGAAAAGAAGAAGGACGAAAAGATTTGCGTGTTCGACCTCGGTGGAGGCACGTTTGACGTGTCGATCCTGGAAGTCAGCAATGAACTGGTCGAAGTGCTCAGCACGAACGGCGACACGCACCTGGGTGGTGATGACTTCGACGAAGAACTGATCAACTTTATCGCCGCGAAGTTCAAAGCTGAGAACAACATCGACCTCCGCAAAGACCCGATGGCGTTGCAACGACTGCGTGAAGCGGCCGAGAAGGCCAAGAAAGAACTTTCGTCGTTGCAGAATTCGGAGATCAACCTGCCGTTCATCACGGCCGATGCCAGCGGCGCGAAGCACTTGCAGATGTCGATCACGCGGTCTGAGTTCGAGAAGATGATCGATTCGCTCATCGAACGCTGCCGCATCCCGGTTGAAAGTGCTCTGAGAGACGCGAAGCTCAAGCCGGCCGACATCGACGAGGTCGTGCTCGTCGGCGGTTCGACCCGTGTGCCGAAGGTGCAAGACTTCGTCAAGAAAATCTTCCAAGGCAAAGAGCCGCACAAAGGAGTGAACCCGGACGAAGTCGTCTCGATCGGTGCTGCGATTCAGGGCGGCATCATCACGGGTGAAGTGACCGACGTCGTGCTGATGGATGTGACGCCGCTGTCGCTGGGAATCGAAACCGAAGGTGGCGTGATGACGGCACTCGTCGAACGGAATACGACGATCCCGACCACGAAGAAGGAAACGTTCTCGACGGCCGCCGACAATCAGCGGGCAGTCACAGTCAGCGTCTATCAGGGGGAACGCCCGATGGCTCGCGACAACCGGCTGCTCGGCCAGTTCAATCTGGAAGACATCCCGTCCGCCCCGCGCGGCGTGCCGAAGATCGAGGTCGCGTTCGACATCGACGTCAACGGCATCCTCAAGGTCTCGGCAAAGGATCTCGGCACCGGTAAGGAGCATTCGGTCCGTATCGAAAACTCCAGCGGCTTGTCCAAGGAGGAGATCGAGAAAATGAAGCGTGACGCCGACGCTCACGCCGACGAAGACAAGAAGCGCAAGGCGTTGGCCGAAGCAAAGAACAAAGGTTCGATGCTCGCCTACGAAGCGGAAAAGCAGCTCAAGCAGAACGGTGACAAGCTGGACCCCGCGTCAAAGGGAGCCATCGAGTCGTCGGTTGCGAAGCTGAACGAGACGTTGAAGTCCGAGGACGCCGACCAGATTAACAGCGCGGTTGCAGCCCTCGAACAAAGTCTGCACGCGATGGCCGAGCACCTCTACAAGGACGCGGGTGCTCAAGCAGGTGCGCAGGGAGCCGCAGCCGAGTCGGGAGGCTCAAAGCCCGCCGGGGACGACGTCATCGACGCGGAGTTCGAGAAGAAGTAATCGATCATCTGCCGCAAAACAGAAACGCCCAGTCACCAACGGAGGGGAGGCTGGGCGTTGTCGTTTGCGAATTTCGATCAAGCCGCGCGTTGCAGCCGCATCGGCAACGGTTGGCCGTTTTTTTGTTGAGCCACCTGCACCTCTTCGAAGTGCCGAGCGACGGCCGCTCGGAAGGCGGCACCGAATTCCGGCTGGCCACGCCAGGCTTTCATAAATCGGAGCCAGTCGCGGTCGCGGCGATGCAGGAACGTCAGATCGAACCAGTGTCGCCAGGTGCCGTCGAGATTGATCAGCTTGACCTGTCGGTCCGGCGTGACGAGGAAGTTGGAAGCGTGCATCGAACCATGCACGATCCGCAGTTCACCGAGCGTGTGCCAGATGCGAGCGAACTGTCCGGCCAGCCGATCGAGTTCCAGCGAGTTGATTGGCGTCGTCGCGAGGAACTGCGGAAGCGGCGTGCCTTCGACCTGCTCGGTCAGTACGAACGATCGGAAGCGAAGCGGTCCAAGCCGATCCTCGACCATCGCCAGCGGCCGAGCGGTTTCGACTCCCGCATCAAGCATCTCGCGACCGTAGGTCCATGAGCGGCTGCCGCGCGTGAACAGCAGCAGGCGAGTCAACGTGTGAGCCACACCACGCAAGTTGAAGCGTTTCAGAACCCCAACCGCAGCGTTGCAGAAATGACCGTCGGCCGTCGGAGCTTTCACTGGAACGCGAGCCACCGCGCCGTGATCGTCCTGCGACAGGACTTGGCCAGCGGCCAGGAATTCGGCGGGATCGTCCCACAACCGATCGACCACCTGCGCAGCGAGCTGGCTATCAAAAACGATCCGTCGGAACGGTGACTGCTTGAGCGACACGTTGGCTCCGCGCAGCTCGAAGTGCCAAGGCCAGTCGATGTCGGGAATTAATTGAGCGATCGCTCGGATCGGCGCGGTGACGAGCGACCAGACTGGGTGAATCAGCTCGTTGTGAATCATCGACAGGAAGTCGTTGATCCCCTTGACGAAGCGGTCCCACCACATCGGCTTGAGGTACTCGAGGAAAAACTCTTCAAGCTTCTCCGTGATCCACAGCGTCTCGCGATCGACCATGCGGGCCTCGACGTCGAAGTGCCACCACGGCTCGGAACCCTCAGCCCATTGCAGGCGAACATCATCGCGCGGGTCGCCGGAAAACCGATCGCGCGTGTGCAACGGCTCCCGAGATGGCAACGATTCCAAACCAATCGTTGAGTCTCCTCGACCAAACACCGCACGCAGTTGTTGCAACTTCAGCAGTATCGGATTCTGAGTTGGCTTCGTCGGTACTGCGAATTCATGAGCCGTTTCCAAGCGGATCTTCGGACTCGATGGGTCTGACGATGCTGTGAGGGAGCGATCCAGGTAAGCTGGCAATGAAGTCGTTGGCGACGCGTTCGCACCATTCGTTGATGTCGACAAATGCTGTGACAGATGGATGGCAATACCTTCAAATCCGGGCATCGCTGGTGATGAATCGTCCATTGATGGATTTGCTTGGTGATCTGACATCACTTATCTCACTTAAATTCTTGAGGTCGCGAAATTTCAATTTGGAACCGTGTTCGAGCAGCTCCAATCACGCCGCATCGCGCAGGGTGCGAATCTGCGAGACGATGCGAGTCGTAGAAACATTCGGGACTTCGGACAGGATGCGGACTTCGCCACCGTAGCTCTCGACCAATTCGCGGCCCACGACGACGGGCGTTGTGCCACCTTTGACCAGGACGTGCGGTCGCAGTCGTTCGAGCAGCGCCAGCGGAGTGTCTTCGTCAAAGATGACGGCGTGATCGACGCACTCCAGCGCGGCGAGCATCATCGACCGCTGCTGTTCGGAGATGACCGGGCGAGTCGGGCCTTTCAATCGTCGAGTGCTGTCATCGCTGTTAAGGGCCACGATCAGGCAATCGCCGAGCGTCGCCGCCTCTTGCAGATATTGAACGTGTCCGGCGTGCAACAGATCGTAGCAACCGTTCGTGAACACGACCTTCTGACCGAGCTGCTTGCGAGCATCGACCAGGCGAGCCAGTTCGTTCAGGTCACTGATTTTCTCTTGAACCTTGCGCGAGCCGCCGAGCAGGTCACCGAGAATCTCTTGCCGAGTGATCGCCACGACGCCGACTCGTTCGACTTCGAGTCCTCCGGCGATGTTCGCGAGACGACACAAATCTTGCGGTGACAGTCCATCCGCCATGCCGACACCGATCATCGCCAGAACCATGTCCCCCGCGCCGGTGATGTCGTAGACCTCACGCTTGCGAGTCGCGAACAGCTCGGCCGAGCCGTCGTTCAATGCCAGCGCGATTCCGTCCTTGTCGAGCGTCACGAAGGCATGTTCGAGTTGCAGTGTTTCGACCAGTTGTTGTCCCGCAGCAAAGGCCTCGTCGGTTGAACTGACCTCACGGGCAGTTGCGAGTTTGGTTTCCAAGCGGTTCGGCGTGACGGCGGTCGCTCCGCGATAGTCGGCGTAGTTCGCCTTTGGTCCCGGATCGACGAGCACGGGAATTCCGGCGGCTTTCGCGGCATCGATCACGGCTCGCAACACGCGCGGTGTGCAGACGCCCTTCGAGTAATCGGAGATTAAGATCGCCTGATGCCGTTCGATCTGACTCAGGACTTGTGCGATGAAGTCGTCTTCGATCGCCGTCGGCAGCGCATGGCGGGACTCGCGATCGACTCGCAAAATCTGATGCGGATGTCGGCTCTGAGCTTTTCCGATAAACCGCACTTTGACCGTCGTGGGGCGAGACTCGTCGATCAGCAACGTTGAACAGTCGACCCCCGCGTTGATGAGTGACGCCTGTAATTCCTCGCCGTCACTGTCGCGGCCGACGACTCCGGCGATGGTCACGTCGGCGTCGAGTCCGCGAATCATGTTCGCCACGTTGGCCGCTCCGCCGAGCCGCATCTCGTCCGATTCTTGCCGCAGCAGAATCACGGGAGCTTCCTGGCTGACTCGTTCCGCTTCGCCCCAGACGTAGCGGTCCAGAATCAAATCGCCAAGCACCAGCAGCCGGGGATGCCCCAACTGCTGCATGACATCAATCAAGTGGTACGACATCGTGGCCAGCCGTCCTTTGCTGGGTCAGATTCAGTAGGTCCGGCTTTCCTGCCTGACACAAATTGGCAAAAACGCGTCAACTCTTGACCGGGTCAGCCGAGAAAGGCTGACCTACGGAGGTTGCCGAGACTGACGCGGCGGCATGTTCTGCCGAGAAGCAAAAACGTGTCAATGGCGGTTCTGCCATCACAGCGACTCGTTGACGTTCTCGCACTTCGCCTTACGGTCGATCCGCTTGAGCAGTCCGGCGAGGACCTTGCCGGGGCCGACTTCGGTGAACTCGGTGACTCCGTTGGCTAACAGCCAGCGGATCGAGTCTTCCCACTTCACCGGGTTGACGACTTGTCGCACCAGCAGTTGGCGAATCTCGTCCGGCTCCCAATGCACTGAGGCATCAACGTTCGACACGACCGGGATGCGCGGCTTTTGAATGGGGACACTCGCAAGCGCCTCGGCCAACTTTTGATCGGCGGGTTCCATGATGCTCGTGTGAAACGCTCCTGCCACGGCGAGCGTGACGGTCTTGCCGCCGGCGGCCTCCGCCAGCTCAACAGCTTTTGCGACAGCCGGCTTTTCACCAGAGATCACCAGGTTGCCGGGGCAGAGAAAATTCGCAATCGAGACCTGTCCGACGGCTGACGCTTCGTCACACACCGCCTGAACCTTCTCCCGTTCAAGCATCAACAGGCTGGCCATGCCGGAGGGCCGGTGATCCGCCGCCTCTTGCATCACTTGGCCTCGGCGTCGGACGACTCGCAGACCGTCCTCGAACGTCATTGCTCCGGCGAACACGAGGGCGGTGTACTCACCCAGACTCAGCCCCGCTGTGTGGGTCGCGCTGGCGACGAGTTCCGGCTTCACCTCTTTGAGCATTTCCAGTGCGGCGAGAGCACTCACGAACAATGCCGGCTGGCTGTTGACCGTCGAATCGAGCAGCTCTTTCGGCCCCTCAAAGCAGAGCTTGGCGAGGTCGTCGCCGAGGATCTCAGACGCTCGGTCGAACAGCGATTTCGCGCAGGGGTACTTGTCATAGATCGACTTGCACATCCCGACGGACTGCGCACCTTGGCCGGGGAAGAGGAAGGCCATGCTCATGATTCAGCACCTCACGCCAGCGGCATCTCTACCAGTGCGGTGGAGATCGACGAGTTGATGTCGCGGTCTTTGAACGTGGTCGCGACTTTGAGCGCATTGCGGATCGACAGGCCGTTGCTCGAACCGTGGCAGATGATGCAAATGCCATCGATCCCCAGCAGCGGAGCGCCACCCTCTTCGCTGTAGTGGTAGCGTTTGCCGACATTGTGCAGAGCCTGCATCCCGTGATCCCGTTCGGTCGTGAGCTGGCCGATGACATCGCGGGCGACCGTCTTGAACAGGAAATCGGCCATTCCCTCGCTGACTTTCAGCACGACGTTGCCGACGAAGCCCTCGCAGATGATGACATCAACGTTTCCCTGATACAGATCGCGACCCTCGACGTTGCCGACGTACACCTCGCGCAGCCGGCTGTTCTGCAACAGCGAGTGCGTCTCTCGGTACAGGTCATTCCCTTTGCCGTCTTCGCTGCCGATGTTCATCAGTCCGACGCGCGGGTTCTCGATCCCCAGCACGTCGCGAGCGTAAACCAGTCCCATGATGCCGTACTGAAAGAGGTGCTCCGGCCGAGCCGCCGGATTCGCTCCGACATCCATCAGCACCGCGCGTCCCTTTTGTGTCGGCAGGGCGACCGCGATACCGGGGCGTTTGACGTTCTTCAGATACAGCCGAGTCTTCAGTCCCGCCGCGACGACTGCTCCGGTGTGACCCGCGCTGACGACCGCATCGACTTCACGGCCGGCCATCATCTGCCAGCAAACCGAGATTGAGCAGTTCGGCTTCTTGCGAAGCGCCTCGGTCGGCTTCTCCTCCATCGTGATCCAACTGTCGGAGTGCTGCAGGATCAAACGCTCAGACGAAAAACCCGCCTTCGCCAGCAACGGCTCCAGTTGTGGTCGGTCGCCCACGAGCACAATTTCCAACTCGGGGTGAGCTTGCAGCGCGGCAATGGCCCCGTCGATGTTCGGGTCGGGAGCATAATCGCCCCCCATGGCGTCCAGCGCGATCCGCATGAGGATGTTCCTCGTCGAAGCGTCGGCGACTATTCCTCGTTGCCAGCGTCGTAGCTTCGGCCGTGGTAGTATCCGCATTGCGGACAGACGCTGTGGGTAGGCACCGAAGCACCGCATTGCGGGCAAGTCGTCAAATTGAGGGGCTTGATCGCGTTGTGACTCTTGCGTGTCCGGGCGCGAGACCTTGAGGTACGCCGTTTGGGAACTGCCATGATCTCTCCGCCAAAATGTTCCAAAAGTGGGCACAGCCCACAGGTTAGACACGATTTACCAATCGTCACCACACGAACGAGCGAAGCATAGTATTGGCATATCCCCCGCACTTCAAGCAACGGTGCCAACACGGCAGAACCAGGGTGATTCGAGTCCTTCCCCTTCTCCCTTGGGGTGAGGATCGGTGAAGGATACACAGGAGGCGAAGCCATTAACGGTTGGGTGAACCTCTCATCCGGGCTTCAGCCGCCTGCCTCCAAAGGGAGAAGGCCAGCCACAATCACCAGATCACCATCGACTCCTCGAACATCCGACTGAGTTCGTCCGCCCCGGCCACCGCCGGCGACAGTTTGATGAGCCGTTGCTGAGCCAGTGTTCCCTCAACCAGAGCGGGAATATCGGCCGAACCGTAGCCGACTTCCCTCAGCCCGTGCGGCATCTTCAACGTCTGCATGAAATGGATCACGCGGTCGGCAAGCATGCGTCCCGCGTCAGCGGGATTCGCGCGCGAGATGTCCGCTCCCAAAGCTTTCGCCCCCAGCAAGTGGCGCTGCGGCGATGTCGGAGCGGTGAACCGGGCGACGGCGGGAGTGTGCAGGATGACCGACATACCGTGCGGCACCATCGGGTGATCGGTCGCGAATCCGGCAGGTTTGAACTCGCGAACCATGCCCGCGACCGGATAGGCCATCGCGTGTGGCAGGTGGACTCCGGCGTTTCCGAAGCCGATGCCCGCCATCGACGAAGCGAGGATCATGTTCATCCGAGCCTCGTCGTCGCTCGTGTCGGCGACCGCTCGCGGCAGGAACTCGGCGACGATCTCGAGTGCTCGCAACGCCCAGACATCGCTCATCGGGTTCGAACCTTGATAGGCCGACCGCTCGCTCGGCCGAGCCGGTCGTAATCGCTGTTCGTACGGAATCGCTGTGTAGCTTTCGAGCGCATGGCTGAGCACATCCAAGCCCGCACTCGCGGCGACGGCGGCAGGCTGAGTTCGTGTATTGTCCCAATCGACGATGCCGAGCGTCGGCCGAACATACTTCGAGGCGATGCCGGTTTTCACTCGGCGCGACACGAGATCGAAGATCGCCACGCCAGTCGTTTCGCTGCCGGTACCGGCAGTTGTCGGAATCGCGATGAGCGGCTTGAGCGGGCCAGGCACTGGTATCCCTTTGCCGATCGGAGCGTTGACGTAATCCAGGAAGTCCGCCGGATGTGTCGCGAAGACATTCGCCGCCTTGGCGGTGTCGATTGTGCTGCCGCCGCCCACCGCGACGAATGCGTCAAAGTGTCCCTCGGTCGCGAACTTCGAGGCGGCGAGAAAACTCGAGTCGGTCGGCTCTATCTCGATCGCGTCGAACACGGCGAAGTCGAGCTTGTTGTCTTCCAGAGATTGCTGCACGACCGTTCCGGTCGATGTTCGCCGCACGGACGGGTCAATCACCAGCAGCACACGCTTTGCACCGAGATCGACCAAATCCATGCCGACCTCGTGCGTGATGCCGCTTCCGAAGCGGCAGTTCGAGGCCATGATTTGAAAGGCGGTGTCAGTGGCTTGTTTCATAGTTCATTCCCTCGTCTCGCAACCATGTTCATGTGCGGTTTGTGCGGGTCTTGATGAAGTCAGGTTCGCGAGCGTTTGACAGTGCCACGTCGTAACTGATCTCGCCCCGTTGGTAGAGATCCAGCAGCGCGTGATCCATCGTCTGCATTTGGTGTTTCTTGCCGGTCTGCAATTCGTTGTAGATCTGGTGGGCTTCGCGGTCGCGGATATGTTTGCGGACGGCGGGCGTGGCGATGCAGACTTCGCACGCAAGCACTCGACCATCACCGCTGGCTTTGGGCAGCAGCTTTTGTGAGATGATTGCTTGCAGGCTATTGGCCAGTTGCACAGTGATCGCGTTTTGTTGCTCGGCCGGGAAGACGCTGAAGATGCGTTGAATCGTCTGTACCGAGTCCGGCGTATGCAGCGTGGCCATGACGAGGTGCCCCGTCTCGGCGGCGACGAGCGCGGTCTCGATCGTTTCCAGATCGCGCATCTCACCGATGACGACGACATCCGGGTCTTGTCGCAAGACGTGGATCAGAGTGCTGCGGAACGAAGGCGCGTCGGTCATCACTTCCAGTTGAATCACGATGCTGCGATTGTTTTCGTGAACGTACTCGATGGGATCTTCGATGGTGATGATCTTCTCGCGACGCTCGCGGTTGATCGAGTCGATCATGTAGTTCAGCGTGGTGGTCTTGCCGACTCCGGTCTGGCCGGTTACCAGAATCAGGCCGTTCGGCAAGCGTGTGAGGTCTTGCAAGATCGGCGGCAAACCGAGTTCTTCGCTGGGACGGACGACGTTCTCGCAGAGCCGAATCGCCATCTCAGGAATGCCGGAGCGGTAGTAAATGCTGACTCGAAAGCGACCGATCTCCGGGAAGTGTCGCGAGAAGCAGGCCTGCCAGTCGGACTCAAGTTTCGCGCGCTGCTTTTCGTTGAGCAGTTCATTGGTCATCTGATTGAGCGTCTCGGCGTCGAGCGGCTCGCCGTCGATCGGCCGAATTTCGCCGTTGAGCCGAAAGACCGGAGCGACGCCGTTGACCAAATGGATGTCACTGGCTTTGAAGCGTCGCGCCCCTTTGAAAATCTTGTCGAGCGTCCAAGACATGAGTTGTCCGTTCGTGGGGCGCGTTTTAATTTGCCCGTCGGGTTTTGAAGCACGTTAGAAACGTGCTCCACGTTTTATCCAAACAATCGTCGCCATGTGCGGCGCAGAGACCAGCCCCCTTCGGCCAATTGGATCAGCCGCTGCCGGGCTTCGCCATGTTTGGGGCAAAGCTGCAAGCAGCGCTGCAGACTTTGTTGAGCGTCCTTGCGCAGGTCCAGTTCCATTTGGGCGGTCCCGTGAATGAACCAGATCAACGGCTGATCGGCTGCCTTGTCCAACGCCTGCTTGGACCGAATCAATGCCGGGGCCGGATGATTGTGAAACAGATAAATCCGAGCGATCTCCAGCGGCACGAGCCAATCGGGGTCGGTTTGAATTGCCTTGTCAAAGCAATGCCGCGCCGGATCGAGCCCCCCTTCGAGCATCACCTCACCGCGCACGATCCAACGATACGCCGACTGCCCCGGCTGCTTGAACGCCCCGTCGACTGTCGCCAGAGCCGCAGCCGATTCGGCCTGCCGGCATTGAGCCTGCGCCCGGCCCGCCAGCAACTCGGGATTGTTGGGAAACAGTTCCAGTGCCTTGCGAGCCCAAGTATCGGCCTCTTTGAGTTCCCCCAACTGCACGAGCATCTGCACCTGGCCGACCCAGCCGAGGATCAACGTTTTGTCTTCTTCGAGTGCACGCGAGTAAAACCGCAGAGCATCCTCATACTCGCCGGCACGGCGTTGCTGATCGGCCCTCTTCAGCCAATTGGCTTCCTCCGGCTCAGCCCTCATTTGGAGCGGCCCGGGCTGCGTTGGCTGATTCAGTTCGAGTTTGTCAAAACGGGCCATGCGTGTCGAACCTGAACGGGGATGTGACCTCCACACAGTATCGCGAGCACGAGAGCGCAGCCAGTAGTCCGGATGCCTACGTTCGGACACAATCTGACTGGACGTAGGCGTCCGGGCTACTCGATCGCTCCCCAGCGATGCAGGGGCCAGGTTCGCCACACCGCTCGGCCGAGGATGTGCTGATCGGCAACCACCGCCAAGCGAGCGAAGGCGTCTTGCTGGTTCAATCGTGGCACTTGAACCTCCTGATTTGCACGTCCGAAAAAAATCGGCGGAGCAATCAGGACATTCCCAGCCGGAATCTGCAAATCCAAACCTTCGGGAATTGAGCCTCCCAGTGGCCGGTGTGCCACCGGTTGACCATCGACTTTCAGTTGTTGCGTCGCGTATTCGACTCGGCAGGGGCCTCGCGCGAGTACTCGTTCCATCCAATCGCCGCGAATGTAGTAGCCTGGGACTGCCGAGCCATCCTGGTCGTACAACACGACATCACCGGGCTGCGCGAATGACTGACGCACCAAGCGGCGATTGATCAGCAGCACATCGCCCGCTGGCAAATGGGTGCCGAGAGACCGCTCAATCACCACCGGTTGAGCGATCGTTTGGCCGAACAAATAGGCCGGCAGGTAGATCACGCCGATGACCACTCCGAGCAGTGCGAACATCTGGCCGACATTCTGACGCCCTTCCTCCGTGTGCAGCACAATGTCCATCACGCTGGAGAAATGGGCGGCCAACGCGAGCCCCAGCAGCAAGGTGCTCAGCCAACTCCCCCAGGTCAGCAGCGCGGGAATCAGCGACAACACAAACAACAACGAGAAGATTCGACCCAGCCAGGCTCGCCCCGCACAAAACTGCGGCCAACCCGGCCAGATCAACGTGATCAACGGCACGGCCACGTCGATGTCCGCCCGAAACTCACCAATCCGTTTTCGCGTCCGACCGGTCAGCCGATTCCACAGTCGACCAAAGCCGTCGAACATTCGGAGCCGCCGTTGACTGGCTCTCGGAGGAATCACGTTGATGTCTGACATCGACGCACCGAGCACGCCGCCGCAGCGGACGCACTTTTTCATCCCCGGCATGTTTTCAAAGCGGCAGTTCGAACATTGCATGGCTCACCGCCGTCCGCGCACTTCGATTTGGCCGCTGACGTGTCCTTCGGCCTCGTAGTATTCGCTGGTCAGTTCGCGCGACTCGATCTGCCCGATGATCTTGGCGACCGCTTCGGCCGCCTGAACGCACTTCGGGCCCTTGATGCCAATCGTGCGGACGGTGACTTGTCCGGTCGGGCTGATGCTGATTTCGATTTCTTCGGCCATCTGGTTTCCTTTACCGAGTTACCAATTCCGCACGCGAATCTTCACCGTGCGGTCGGCTTCGACTTCTTCGTGGACGATCGGCATTCCGCGTTCCTTCAATTCGGTCACGACGCGGTGATAGACGTACTGCTGAGTCACCTGCTCCATCAACTCTTGGCCGATCTGCTTGAGTTGCCCTTTCGAGTACCCGGTCCCTTCCATGCAAACTTTGAGGGCTCCGCGAGCGTCGCGGCTGAACGTCGCTCGCACCCCGTCCTTCTCGACGACCATTTCCTCGTCGGTTCCGCCGCCACCCGCGAGCACTTCGCTGTTCTCGACTTCGATTTCCGCGCGAGTCACCGACGACCCGGATCTGGCTCGCCCGCTACCAGAGACAGCACCGCTCGCCACCGTGAAGCCCATTGCTCCGCAGGCTCCCAACACGGCCGCCGAGATCACTGACCAATTCGCGATGATCAACGGAGTCACCAGAATGACGCTGCTCATGGGAGTGCCTTTCAATCGTGGAAACGGAATTACAGCTCGATCTTTCTCCGTGCTTCTTCCGTGCTCTTCGTCGAACTGGCGGACGCCAACCGCGCTCGTCCAACCGCCCAGGTCCGCAATCGATTCAACTCCTCGGGCATCGTCTTCGACAGCGGCACGGTTTCGGAAACGCTCCGTTTGAGAATCTCAGTATCGAGATCGCTGCGCTGACTGAAGGCATCGAACAGCGCCGCGATGACGACCTCTTCGATTTCCGCGCCGCTGAAACCGTCGCTGAGTCGAGCCAGGTCGACGGTGTCGAATTTCTCGGGATTCCGGCCACGACGTTTTAGGTGAATGCGGAACATGTCGATCCGCTCCTCCTCGGTCGGCAGATCGACGAAGAAGATGTCATCCAGGCGTCCTTTGCGGAGCAGTTCGGGGGGCAGGTGGCTGATGTCATTGGCCGTCGCGATCACAAACACGGGGGAAGTCTTCTCGGACATCCACGTCAGCAGAGTGCCGAAGACTCGCGACGAAGTGCCGCCGTCATTGCCGGCTGAACCGGTCGCTCCGGCGAACGCCTTGTCAATTTCGTCGATCCACAAGATCGCCGGGGCGACGCTCTCCGCCGTTTGAATCGCACGGCGGATGTTCTCTTCGCTGGAACCGATCAAGCTGCTGAACAGCCGCCCGATATCGAATCGCAGAAGCGGTTGTTTCCAGAGCGCGGCGGCGGCCTTCGCGCACAAACTCTTGCCGCAACCTTGCACCCCCAGCAGCAGGACGCCGCGCGGCGGAGGCAGACCGAAATTCGCCGCGCGATCCGTGAACGCAATGCTTCGCTTCTGGAACCACTGCTTGAGATTCTTCATCCCGCCGACGTGTCCGAAGCCTTCCTGAGTTTCGTAGTACTCCAGCAGGCCGCTCTTTTTGATGATCTGCTGCTTCTCGCTGAAGACGATGCCGATGTCGTCGGCGTCGATCTTGCCGTCGAGCACCAACGTCTTCGCGAAGACGTTCTCCGCCTCCTTCAGCGTCAGCCCGCGAGCCGCGTTGAGCAACCGCTCGCGCGACTCCGTATCCAGGCTGATCTTCACCTGCGGGTTGTCCTTGACGTCATCGACGATGCGGTCCAGCAACTGGCTAAAGTCATTCGTGACGGGCAAACCGAAATCGACGACGGTCACATCCTTGGTCAATTCCGGCGCGATCTGCAACAGCGGCGAGACAATGACGATCGACTTGTAGGTGTCGCGCAGATGCAGCGCGACATCGCGCAGTCGCCTCAGCACCGACATGTTGCAACGCTGGTCGTCTGTGAAATGGTGGAAGTCCTTGAAGAGATAAATCGCCGGCTCGATCTGATCGACGACCGAGTCCAATGCGGCAAGCGGATCAGTGGTCGCGTTCGATTTGCCGCGCGGCGGTTCCGATCCCGATTTGACGACTCCTGTGGAGAGAGTCCAGACAAAGAGTTTCTTGTTGCGTGACTCGGCGATCTGTCGCAGGCACCGCTCGACGCGCTCTTCTTCCCAACTGACGACGTAGATGATCGGGTAGCGCGCGCGGATCAGGACTTCCAATTCTTCCGGGGCACTAAGCTTTCGCGACGCACCCGGCTCTGGCCGAGCAACAGCAGTCGGCTTCGGCTTGCTGGCAGGAGCGAGCGATGTCGTCGGCTTCACTTCCGTCCCGGTGGGAGTCGTCATGTCGCGGATTCCTGTTGAGTGGTCTCGGCGGCGGTTTGTTGCAGGGCTTGTATCCGAGCCGTCACCGCTTGGTCGCCCCAACCAAGATCGCTGAGCATTTCCAACACCGGCCGCGACGTGCCGAACACGAACACTCGCCCGTCTGGTGCGATCCGAATGTCGGTCACGGCCGCTTCGTCGTCGGCCGAGATCAGCGTTCGTTTTTTCGGCGAGACGGTCTTCATCGAATCACGTTCAACCCCAGCTGCGTCGCCCATTCGCGAGCACGATCGCCGATTCCCGGCTTCAGCAACTGGCTCAAGTCCGCGTGCTGTCGGGCTTGCCACATTGGCAGATACCCGTCGCGGAGGCTCAATTTTACCGTCGGCATCTCGCGGAGCAACCACTCACAGATCGGTACGAAGCAACAATCCCAATGTTCGGGCAGCAGCAGATGCCGCACGATGACGTCCGCTTGTTGCGCCGCCAACCGGAGATTCCGAGTCACCACCTCGAAGTAGCGAGATACGCCAGCAATCCGCTGAGCACACTCGTCGTTGCCGAATTTGAAGTCCGGGACAAAGACCGAAACGACACCGTCGAGCAACTCAAATGCTTCGGGAGTCCCGTAGAAATCGGACTTCCAGACGACCGGCGGCAGATCGTCGATCCCGGCCATCGCCGACAGGATCGACGGGATGTGAATCGTCGGTTCACCGCCAACCCACTGAATATTTTTGGCTCCTTGAGCACGCCCTTTCGGGATCACTTGCCGCAAGAAGTCGGCCGTCAGCACCGTGCCGCGTAACGGATCGAAGGCATTCGCCTCGGCAATGCAGAAGGCACATCGCAGATCGCAGCCGGACAAATAGAACAGGTGCGACGGAATCAGCTCCGATTCCTCGCCCCATTCGACTCGCTGCCGAAAGACGCGAGCTTCCGTCAACGCTTGGCACGGCCCGCGCTCACCAGCCGAGCGATTTGCCAGACAGCGATGCTCGCAAAGCTGACAATGTGCGAGATGCCACTGCCCCGGTTCTTCGAAATTCGGCAGACGCATGGTCACTCCCCCGAGCACACCCGATCAGAACACTGACAGCAACAGCAACTGCGAAATGCGGATCAGCCACTTGCGATCGTCGGCGGTGAACGTGCCTCGGTTGAGAATCTGCTGGCACTTGTTCTTGGCTTGCGTGACGATCAGGCGTTGTAGATCGGTGAGCGGTTTTTTCTCGCCGGCTTCGAGCAGCAGGTCAGTGATGCGGTGGATGGCCTTGACCTCGTCGATGTTTGGCTGAACTTCGTCGGTCCATTCCGGAGCACTATCGGCGTTCGCGGTGGTCTCGATCAATTTCAGCACCAGGCTCGAAACGCGAGCCACCTTGTCAAAGTCGAGCTTCTCAAGAACGTCGCGCGGCGTGTGGTAGTCGGGATGCTGGCCGGTCGAGAAAAACAAGAACGGAATCTTTTCGTTCCAGAATGGCCCGTAGTCGCTGCGGACGCCGATCAGGTCAATCCCCAGCCGCGCGACTTCCAGTCCGCGCGGCGAGCCGACATCGTCCAGCAGCAGCTTCATTCGGGGTGCGTGTTCGCTCCCCATGACAAAGATTGTCGGCAGCGGCAAATCCCCCAGCGACCGGCCAATCATGTCAGCGGTGATGAAGAGCTTCACTCGGTTCAGCTCAAATGGCGGATGGGCAACAAACCAGCGCGAGCCCCACAGCAATTGCTCTTCGAGATCGAAACCGACGAAGACGATGCTCCGCCTTGGACGCTGCTTTGCGACAGCGAAATTCCGAGCGACCTCCAGCATCATCGCGGTGCCGCTGGCATTGTCGTCGGCTCCGGGAAAGATTCTCCCGTTGCGAGTGCCGAGGTGATCGAAATGCGTGCCAATCACAATCAGCTCATCGCGCAATTTTGGATCGCTCCCTTCCAGCCAGGCACCGACATTGCGGCCGACAATGCGCGGACTTTCGTCCGACGAATCCTCTTGGGCCGAGGTCGGGATCGGCTGGTCGAATGAGCCGTTTGCGAACAGCGGTCGCAGCTTGCAATCGCGAAACTGCTTGGTCAGGTAGTCAGCGGCTTTGGCAGAGTTGGCCCCGGATCGGCCGCCCAGTTCGCTGCTGGCGAGGAACTCGACGTGCGGCCGGACATGCTCAGGACGGATCGCACCGTCCCAAACGTCTGGTCGATCGCCAGCTCGTGCGGGCAGCAAAGCAAACAGGATCAAAAGCCAGAAGAAGCGAGGCATGGGGACTCCGGTTCACGGTAGCCCGACACCCTGTGGGTCGGTTGATTCAGTTCGAGTCGAATCACCCAGGCCAAACGGGCCTGAGCTACGGGATTGAGAAAAAGCCTTTGATGCGTGTCTACGTTACGGTCGATCCAGCGAACGGCTCAAGCGGAAGAGTTTGCCGGTGCGTGAAGCTCTGTCGATTTTTCTTGTGGTGCGGGTCGTGCCGATGCCGATGAAGAGTCAGACGCTTTGTCCAAATCACGGACTTCAGGAGTACGCGGACCATGCTGCGACAATTTTTGACTACCGGATTGATCTGCTTGGCGGTTCTCGCCGCGACGCAGTTTGACGGCTCGACCGCTCAGGCCGCCGGACGTGGGCAACCGACCGATTGGAACCGGTTCAACTACTATCCGTATTTGTACTACCCGCACAACTTCCAGCGCCCGCAAGGGAGCAACGACAGCTTGTACTACCGGTACAACCCCCAGCAGCGGATCCCGGTTCAAAACAAGAACTGGTACAACTTTTACGGAACCGAGCAGCCGTATCACCGCGGCCATCACTTCATTCTCGACGTGTTCTAGGCCAGCGCGTCCGCGAAGCGACGAACAGGGACGTTCGATGCCGGCAAGGATGCCGCGCGCTTCAGGACTCATTTCTGTGCCACAGCAAGAGCCTGCTCGATCAACCGAGCGGGCTCTCTGCGTTTCGTCCGCCGACGATCACCTGCGCCTTACCGAGCACGCGAGCGAATATCAGCACGCCGGCCCGCGATCCGTCCAACGGCAGCTTCCGGCGGACACGCTCGACTTCTATCGGTAAGTGTCGGCACTTGATCTCGACCGAACCAAATTCGCAGCGGCGACACGCAGCACGAACTTCGCGGTCGTTATTCGGGATAACCTCCAGCACTCGAAACGTCTGCAACCACGGCGAGCGGAGCGGCTCATCGCCGGTCAAATACTCCTCGGCATCGTCGAGCCGCGTGAGTTGCAGTCGCTCGGCCAGCACGTCCAGCAATCCAGCGCGAACGATGGCCGGATCGGGATCGAAAACGAACGCTCGCGGCGGCGTGACATCGACTCGCGCGGAGAGCGGATCGGCGGCGATCGTCTCGCCCGACGGCAGCGAGGTCGCTCGAAACGGCTGATCGCCCGCGAGATCACCGAACCAAACCGTTGCCTCTTTGCACTCGCCGTGCAGACTGACCAGTTCGATTTCGACGTTGGTGAACTTGCCACCGAAATTGCTCGCCGGGCTGAGCTTGATCGCACCGCCGCGAAATTCGGACATCAACGTCCGCAGCACGTCCAAGTTTGGCGAGCAATCTTCGATGCGCCGCATCCGTTGTTGCCCACCTGGCCGGCGATCCGGGTCGATGTGCAGCCACCCCGTGCGGTCGCCTGGTTGCGAGACATCGGCGACGACGGTGCGAACTCGCTCGTGAACGCCGTAGATTGCCGCGTTCCATTCCGTTCGCAGGCACATCGCCGGATCGAGATCGACGCTCTGAACCTCGCAACGCTCGGCCAGTGCCAGCGAATCGCCGCCGATGCCGCAGCAGAAATCCCAAACGGTCCCGCTGAACCGCCGAGCTTTGTGCCGAGCAATCGGCTCCGAGGTTGCCTGTTCGAGTCCAGCCGGCGTGAGCCACATCTGATCGGCTCGCGTGAATTTTCCTGAGGCTGTGGCCTTCCGGCGAAGATCTTGCAGGGTCAGCGCGGCAACCACCATTTCGCTGGGGAACTCGTCGCGTAGGCGTTGCTGCAAACGGAATTCTTTCTCGGTTGGCTCCGCGCGAGCAATCTGCTCGAACAACGACGTGGACGCGCGCAGAGCTTGAAGCAGCGATGATTCATCCAGAAATTGTCGTGGCTCGGTCATGGGCCGCAAAGCCTATTCCCGCTTCATCAGAATCGCCATCAGATCGCTGCGATCGTCCGTCCAGAGGATCTTCCGGCCCCCACTGGCGAACTTGTGTTTCGCGAGTTCCTTGCGGCTGAAAAGGCTCGCATCGCGGCTGAGCAGCACCCACTCGCTGGTCGCGGCACCCGCAGTGTCACTGTGTTTGATGACGGTCAGCATTTGCTGCCCGAGCCGTTCCGCTTGAGCCAGCAACACCGGCTTCAGGTCGATGTGCCGATTCGACACATGCGCCGCGATCACGCCATTGGGTTGCAGCTGCTTTTGGTAAATGTCGAACGCTTCGCTGGTCAGTAGATGCACCGGGATACCGTCGCCAGAGAACGCATCGAGCACCAACACGTCGTATTCTTGCGGCAGCTCTTGTTCGAGTTGCAACCGCGCGTCACCGAGCACCACCTCAACCTTCGCCGGGCAGTCGGACAGGTACGAGAAGTACTTTTGGGCGAGCCGCTGGACATCTGGGTTGATTTCGTAAAAGCGGAAATGATCACCGGCCCGGCCGTAGACCGCGATCGTACCGGCTCCAAGTCCGACCAGTCCGACTTTGATCGGTCGATCCGGACGAAACGGCTTCAAGATCATTCCAACGCCAGAAGTCTCTGCGTAGTACGTTGTGGCAATTCGCCGTTTCGCGGGATCCCGCCACTGCATTCCGTGCAGGACGCCACCGTGCTTCATTTTCACAGCCTTGTCATCGATCTCGATTTTCAAGACTCCGAAAAAGTTCCTGGTCGCGTCGGCGCTGAACTCGGTCGTCGCCTTCAGGTGCTTGCCCAACCCGATCGACAACATCGCAAACACGGCAACGAGCACTGTCCCTCCACACAACAAACGACGACGGCTGAGAGTCGATCCAACGTCTCGAATCATTACGTCCGCTGGCAGTACGCATGTCACGAGGATGGCCAAGTGCCACTCGAAGTATCCCGTGAACAATCGCGGTGCGAGTAATCCCACGAACATCCCGCCCAACGCTCCGCCAGCGGAGAGGCACATGTAAAACGAGGTCAGGTGACGCGGATGTGGCTTGAGTTTTACCAGTTCGCCATGGCAGACCATGCAGCCGAAGAACAGCAATCCGAAATTCGCCGCCAGCTGTCGCATGATGGGGACTTGGCCTCCCTTCAGCATCAGCCAGACGCTGGCTAACGCGCACAGTAACAGCCCGCTGTAGAACCACGACCGCCGATACCACCGACGGCTTTCAAAGGTCAGGATGAACGACAGCAGATACAACGCCAACGGCACGACCCACAGGAAAGGGATCACCGCGACCTCTTGGCAGATTTGATTCGTCGCCGCGATCAATAACACGCAAGCAGTCATTGGCAACGCGATCCACATTGGCCAATCGGCGCGAGTCGGTGTGGCAGGTACTTCAGGCAACTCGGCGGCGCTCGTTTCAGGCATCGCGACTGATGACTTGGATCTCGCGTTAGTTGCGGCGCACATCGCACAGCAGACGGCAAAGGTGATGAAGCCCCACGACCAGAGCTGTCCCTGGCGAGCGATGTCATATGCCGGCTCGAACGCGAACGGGTACGACAGCAGTGCGAGCAGCGACCCCGCGTTCGACAAGGCGTACAACCGATACGGCAGCAGTCCGGGCCTTATTCGCGCGAACCATGCTTGCAGCAATGGTCCGGTGGCCGACAGCAGGAAGTAGGGCAGTCCGACGCATACCGTCAGCAACTTCAAGATGTGCATGGTTGGATCGTCGGCCGATCCCGGTTTCCAACTCGCAGCGGGAGTGATTGGTCCGATCAGCGTCGCGACCAACAGCAGCACCACATGCAGCGCGGCTTGTCCTGATTGGGACAGATGCCGTGTCGTCAAATGGGCGTAGAGGTATCCCGCAAACAGTGTCACCTGAAAGAACAACATGCAGACGGTCCACACCGCCGGACTGCCGCCGAACCAGGGCAAGATCGCCTTGCTCAGCAACGGCTGCACTTGAAACAGCAGGAAAGCACTCAGGAATGTGGTCAGTGCAAACATCATGCAGCAGTCTGCAATGCGGCCGATGGTCATGCCGAGACCGGCGTCCGCCGATCCCTGCAAAGCGGTCGCTCGGCAGAGGCGGTGCCGACTTTTCGGATTGTGCGTGCCGCTCGGTTGCCTGCTGGCTCGACAGTGGCCAATCTGCTGAGGTCGATTATAGGGAGCTTCTCATGTCCACCAGCAACTCGTCGTCACAATCAGTGGGCTCTTGGCCGCTCGGGCCGTTTCTGGAAGGTTTGCGAGCCGAGCCGATTTCGTCCGAGCCAGGCCGAGCAACCTGGCGTTTGAAGGTTACTGAGCAACACCTGCGGACTTACGGCATCCTGCATGGTGGAGTGGTCGCGACCCTGCTCGACACGGCGATGGGACGAGCTGTCTCAACGCTCTGCCGCGACGATCAGAATTGTGTGACGGTGCAACTCAACGTCAATTTCATTCGACCCTCTTGGAGTGGCGAGGTGCTGATGATCACCGGAGACGTGCCGCATTCCGGTCGGCAAACCGCAGTGGCTCGCGGCGAGATTCGCACGGCAGCAGGAGTGCTCGTCGCGACTGGAACGGGTACGTTCATGTTTGTCGCGCGTCCGGCCGAAGGGCAGCCGCTGTTCGTCCAACAGCCGGAAGACACGCTGCCGCCTCAGGGTGTCGTCGCAGGGACCGGCAGGAAGTAGAGGCCGATGGCCAGGATCAGATAGATCGCCACCAGCATCACCCCTTCCATCCAGTGTGACTCGCCGTCATGGGTCAGATTGCGTACCGCCAGAATCGTGATCGCCAAGCCGATGACCTCGAATTCCGTAAACACCAAATCCATGCGCTGACCGGTCGCGAAACCGATGAAGACCAACAACGGAGCCACCAGCAGCGCGATCTGAGTGCTCGAACCGACCGTGATGCTCAAGGCCAGATCCATTTTGTCCTTGCGGGCGAATCGCACGGAATTGATCAGTTGAGCCAAATTGCCGACTGTGGCCAGCAGGATCACGCCAGCGAAAACGTCTGACAGTCCCATCAGCTTCGCGGTTGCCTCGACCGATCCGGTCAGCACTTCGCTGACCACGGCGATGACGATCGTCACTCCCACCAACACCATAGAGGCGACGCGGACGCTCCAGAGCGAAGCGGTGTGCCCCATCTCGTCCGGCGTCCGCTCGCCCAGCAAGTGCTTGTGTGTCTTGAGCGAAAACAGCAGGCTCAAACCATAGACCAGAAACAGGATCACGGCGATCTCGACGCTGATCTCGCGAGTGGAGGAGTTCGCCGAGTGAAAGAACAACGCGGGCACCATCAACGCTGACACCGCGAGAAACAGCAGGCCAGAGCCCAGCGAGGCCGATTCCCGATTGAAGTACTGAACGCTGCGACCGGTTCCGCCGGCGATCATCGCGACGCCCAACACGAACAACAGATTTCCCAGGATCGACCCGACGATCGACGCCTTCACGATCTCGTCCAGCCCTTTGTACAGCGCGGAGATGGCAATGATCATTTCCGGCGCGTTGCCGAGCGACGCGCTGAGCAGCCCTCCCAAATTCGGTCCCAACACATGCGCGAGGCTCTCTGTCGCCCGCTCCATCAAGCTCGCCAGCGGCACGATCGAGATCGCCGACGTCAGGAATACCAGCCAGGGCGCGGCTTCAAACCAGTCGAGAGCCAAGGACACGGGGACCATCGCCAACAGCCAGTAAATCCGCATCCTTTCGTCTCCATCTGGTCTCGCGTGCGATCATCGCTCGCCTGCGAATCGTAGTGCTGCTGATCCACGATGCAAAGGATTTTCCGAACCGTAAACCTGTCGCATCCGTCACGACCGGAAGTCTTTCGCTCATTGGCTCGACCGCTGCGATGCGTTGAGTCGCGCTGCGGAAGGCCATTTTGCATCGCATTAAACAGCCAGCGTGGTTCTTATTGAAGTTTGGCGGGTAATCTTGAGCACAATGGGAGAGACCTTCGATTTTCGGCGATTGCGAGACGACTTGCTGTCGCTCCTGCTGCTCGGCGCGGTGGCGTATCTCGGCCTCAGTCTGGTGAGCTGGGACGCGGCCGATCCACCGTCGACGCAGACGTATCCGGTGCGCGCGATGGCTCACAATTGGGGCGGGAATCTCGGGGCGTATCTGATCTACGGCTTGCGGACGGTCACGGGACTCGGTGCATATTTCGTATGGCTGTCGCTGTTGGCGTTGGATGTGCGGCTGTTTTCGCGGCGCGAGGTCGTCGGCTGGGGAGCGGTCATGTTCGGCTGGTCGTTGCTGCTGATCGCGGTCTGCGTCGGTTTGCAATTGCTGATGCCCGGACTTGGCGGCGGGCAGATCGTCGGCAGTGGCGGATACGTCGGAGCGTGGGGCGTCGCGTTGTTGCAGCCGTTGTTCTCAAAGGCCGGGCTGATGATTGTGCTCGGCTCGTGTGCAGCATCGGGCCTGTTGCTGGCGGGAGACATTCTGCTCGTCGATGCCGCGCTGGACTGCGTCGCCGCGCCGATGTGGGTCGTCAACTGGGTCGCGTTTGGTAAAGCCAAGCGACCGGTGAAGGAAAAGCCGGTGAAGCCGAAATTCGAAGCGCCGCTCGCGGTGCGCGAGTCTCTGCCGCTGGAAGAGGTCTTGTCTGAGTCGGTCAAACCGACCAGCGCGGAGGAGGCCGCTGGCAGTGCCGTGGACTTGCTCGATTCAATGAATGCCGAAATCGCAGCGGTTCTCCACGAAGTTGAATCTCTCACGGCCGCGGCGGTCCCGAGCGAAGTCGAAGCTGCTCCGACCGACGACTCGGAACGGCTGCCGATCAAGGTCAATCCGCCCGTGTCGGTCAAGTCGGATCGCGAGCAAGTCATCGCGCAGCTCGAAGCTGGCAGCCAGCAAGCGGACGGTTCGCAGTACGTCCTGCCGAGCCTCGAAGCGCTCGAACAGCCGGCGGAGTTCCCTTACGAAGAACTGGCGAAGAAGGCTCAGGTCGCTGCGGTCACGCTCGAAAAAACATTCACCGAGTTCGGCCTGAACGTGAAGATCAACGAGATCGACACGGGGCCGGTGATCACGCAGTTTGAGCTGTCGCTCGAAGCGGGCCTGCGGCTCAACAAGGTCATGGCGTTGGAGAACGACCTCGCGATTGCGCTCCGCGTGCCCGCCGTGCGCGTCGTCGCGCCGATTCCGGGAAAGAATACCGTCGGCGTCGAAGTACCAAACGAAAAGCAAGTCATGGTCCGTCTGCGCGAGCTGATCGAAGCCTGCCCGCAAGACACCGAAAAGAAGCGCATCCCGCTGTTTCTTGGCAAGGACGTCAGCGGGCGGCCGATGGTGATGGACCTCTGCAAGATGCCGCACCTGTTGATCGCCGGTCGCACGGGAACGGGCAAGAGCGTCTGCCTCAATACGCTGATCCTCTCGATCTTGATGACTCGCAGCCCCGACCAGGTGCGGATGCTGATGATCGATCCGAAGATGGTCGAGCTGTCGCCGTACAAACGGATTCCGCACCTGATGCACCCGGTCATCACCGACATGAAAAAGGCCGAGGCGGTCCTCGCGTGGGCCGTGGACAAGATGGAGGAGCGGTACGATCTGCTCGCTCGTGTGGGCGTGCGGCATCTCGACAGCTACAACGCGATGACCCGCGAGGAAGTGCTGCGTCGCTGCGGCCTGACCGCCGACTGCGCCGAAGCGGACTCGATTCCCGAGCAGATGCCGTACATCGTCATCGTCGCTGACGAGATGGCCGACATGATGATGACCTCCGGCAAGGACGTCGAAGGGCACATCATCCGCCTCGCTCAGAAGTCGCGAGCGGTCGGCATCCATCTGGTCCTCGCCACGCAGAAACCGACGGTCGATGTCATCACCGGCCTGATCAAGTCGAATTTGCCCGCCCGAATCGCGTTCCAAGTCGCGAGCCGAACGGATAGTCGGGTTGTGCTCGACGAGAACGGAGCCGATCGGTTGCTCGGCAACGGCGACATGCTGTTTCTCGTGCCGGGAACCAGCAACCTCGTGCGCGCTCAAGGGACGTATGTCAGCGACAATGAGGTCAACCGCATCATCGACCACTTCGGCGATCAAGCTCCGCAATACAGCGCTGAGATCGCTCAAGCCGCGTCGAAGGCCCTCGCCACCGGCGACGGCTCCAGCGGAGGCCCGCGCGAGAAAGATGATCTTTACGAACCAGCCGTCGAGATCATCATCCGCGAAGGTCGCGGCAGCGTATCGCTGCTGCAACGCCATCTCGGCATCGGCTATGGCCGAGCCGCTCGCTTGATCGACTACATGGCTGAAGACGGTATCGTCGGCGACTACAACGGCAGCCAAGCCCGCGAGGTGCTCTACAACCTCGAACAATGGGAAGCGATCAAAGCCTCCCGCCTGCCGATGGAAGCGGCGGTGTGACCTGTAGGTTGGGGACTCTTGCCCGACCGGGGATTGTTTTTCGGCTTGGTTACAGACTTCTGAAAAGACTCTGATTGCAGTTCGGAGATCTGCCGATATAATCCCACGCTGTCGCTTGAGGAGGTTCAATCATGGCACGCCAATCTTTCAATCGTGTTGTCCGGGCTTGGGAATAATTCCGCCCGTGATCCGTGCTGACTTTCGGTGACGCCTTTGCGAACTGACAGTCTCTCGCTCCACGTTATTGATGCTGTTCCCAAGCCATTCTCCGCGCGTTGCTCACCCTGACTTGTGTGTACGCGGAACGTGTTTGGCTGCGCGTCGGTTCCACTGCGGATTCCGGCCTGCGCTCGTGTTCCCGTGCGCGAAACTTGCGTTGAATTCTTTCTGGGAACGAACATATGAAACCGCGAACAAACTCGCGCAATTCCAATTGGAAACAGTTCTGTCAACAACTCGGAGAAGGTGATGGCGTTGATCCTCGGCTGGCAGCTCGCCAGTCGTCTGGCTCGCGCCGTCGAGAGGACGATCGCAAGACGCAACAATTCTGCCAGCAAGTCGCCCATGTGCTCGAAGCGGTACTGACGGGCGAGGCCAGAGATGCGGACTTGCAAGACTTGAACGTCGCTAGCGTCGTGCCCGCGCCTCATGCGGGGCGATTGCTGGTGACGGTGCAATCGTGGGCGGAGGATGCGCTCAGCCGTTGGTCAGTGATTGACGAAAAGCTGCGCCGAGCAGCCCCGTGGTTACGTTCAGAATTGGCCGCGTCGATCTCGCGCCGTCGGATTCCGGAGTTGGTGTTTCAATTCGTGGGGCCGAATGCGGCAACCGATTCGGGTCGGGACGGAGTTCCAACCTACGGTGATTCAGGAGAGGAGGTCGGCGATGCGTGACCGCAAACTCCCGGATCATGTTTCGTGTTGGCTGGCCGGGCCGTTACCGAGCGACTGTCGAGTCGCGCTGCAACGGCTCGCGACGGCCGACGATGTCGTGCATGTCGCCGTCATGCCCGACGTGCATCTGGTCGAAGAGGTTTGCAACGGTGTCGCCGTCGCCACCACCGACTTGATTTATCCCCAAGCGGTGGGAGGCGACATCGGCTGCGGCATCGTCGCCGTCGCGGCGGATTCAACGGCCGAGCCGCTTGAAGACGAATTGGTCTCCCGACGAGTTCTCGATCGTTTGAGTGAGCAAATTCCTGGCAATCGTCATCCGGCCGTCACGGCTGCGGCTGAATTGCCGGACGACCTTTCGTGCGAGCGGCTCAGCAACGACCGGCTGACGAAGCTGGCCGAACGTGACGGTCGCGTGCAACTTGGCACGTTGGGACGCGGCAATCACTTCGTCGAACTGCAACGAGATGACGACAGTCAGTTGTGGGTGATGATCCACTCTGGATCGCGCGGGATCGGCCAAGCGATTTCGCAATGGCATCTCGACCGCGCGCGGCAGGCCAGTCGGCAACGATTGGTTTGTGTGTCGGCCAGCAACGATGCCGGGCAGCAGTATCTTCACGACATGGCTTGGGCAAGACGGTATGCGAGTGCCAATCGCCGAGCGATGCTCCGCGCCGTCGAGAAGGTCTTGTCCGATGTGACGGGCTGTCGATTGGATTGGGCCAGCTTGATCGAAACCGATCACGATCATCTGATCCGCGAGCAGCACTTCGGCCGCGACTTGTGGGTTCATCGCAAGGGAGCACAGCCCGCGTCACTCGATCAACTCGGTTTAATTCCCGGTTCGATGGGGACTCGCAGCTACCTCGTGCGCGGTCGAGGCTGCGCGGAGTCGCTGAATTCAAGCTCTCACGGAGCCGGTCGAGCGTTACCTCGCTCAATCGCTCGGCAGCAGATTGGCCAACGGCAGTTGATTCGCGAGATGCACGGCGTCTGGTTCGACGATCACCGCAGCGACCAATTACGCGACGAAGCGCCGTCGGCCTACAAAGACGTGCAAACCGTCCTGCGAGCACAACGCGACCTGACGGCGATTGTCCGCGAATTGCGGCCGATGTTGGTCTACAAGCGGTGACGGAAAGGCAGCAAGCTACTGCGGCAACCGCTCGGCCAGCTTGGTGCAGATGTCGTAGAGCAGATCGAGTGACGCTTTCGCCTCTGCGCGGCTGATCGTCAACGGTGGACTGATGCGCAACACCTTGCCGGCCAGCGCGCCGAGCAGGTGGATGCCGTCATCGCCGAGTCCGAGGTACGCGGCTTCGACGATCTTCACGGCGACTTCGTTGGCGGTCAGGTTGCCGCGCGGGGCGCATTCGATGCCGTACACGAGGCCCTCGCGTTCGCCGCGGACTTTGGCGATCAGGCCGGTTTCCTTGAGACGGTTGAGGCCCTCGAAGAACGCGGCCGTGAGCGACCGCGTGTGTTCGAGAATCGGATTGGTTTCGAATTCATCCAACGTTGCGAGCACCGCCGCGCAGCCGATCGGGTTGCCGGACCATGTGTCGGAGGCTTCGCCATATTTCAGGCTGGCGATAAAGTCCGCTCGACCGACCACCGCGCTGACCGGCACACCGTTGCCGAGCCCTTTGCCGAGTGTCACGAAGTCCGGTTCGATGCCGTAGGTCTCGAAGGCGTACATCCGGCCGCAGCGGCCAAAGTTGGCTTGCACTTCGTCGAGAATGAACGCGACGTCGTGCGCTCGGCAGAAGCGTTGCAGTAGTTGCAGGTACTCGACCGGCGGATGATAGCTGCCGCCGCCGCCGAGGTACGGTTCGGTGATCAGACAGTTAAGACGATCGCCGTACTCAGCCGAGAGCGTTTCAAGTTCGTTCACGTACGGCGCGGGATCGAACGGTGCGCCGTACTTGCTGGCGTCATCGCACTCTGCCATTGGGAAGGCAATGAACTTCACTCGCGGGTCACGGTCGTGATCGGTCTCGCAACCGGTGACGGCTCCGGCGAGTCCCTTCTTGCCGTGAAAGCCGTATCGCGTGGCGAGAATGATGTCGCGCGATTCGTCCCGATGCAGACAGGCCCAGATTGCCTTCTGTACTGCTTCACTGCCGGACGCGGCCCATATGACTGTCTGCAATCGGCTGCCGCCCGGCGAGGCCTGCAGGCTCTTGACCAACCGCTCCGTCGCGCGAGTTTCGATTTCCGTCACGGCGTTATAGGCCGTCAGCGGCACGGCCGGGTAGTAGTCGTCGAAGCCGTTCGATGGTTTCAGCATCTCGGCCGACCAACCCATGTAGCCTGCCAACCGTCCGAGCCAGCGTTTTGGATTGTGTCCCAAGTTCGCGACCAACACACCAGAACTGTAGTCGTACAACCGCCGATTCTCCGGCGTCCAATGGAATACCCCCGCCGACTTCGCAAGCACTGCCTGGGTTGGAGTGAACGTTCGCAGCGCGAGCGCTTCGTAGTCAGTGACTGCCTGGCGAGCGGCATTGGAGCGGATTTCATTCGGGAACTGGATCGGCGTGGTCATGTTGGTTTCTGTGGTGAGTATTTACTGGGAGGCTGAGAAAACAAGTGACGGTCTGCTATCGTCCGGAAGGCGTGTCGGCTCGAAGTGGGAACGTTTGTGGGGACACGCTATCAAATTGTTTCCAAGGGCGACAAGGACGTCGCTGCTTCAGGTTGTGACTTCCATGCGCAAACTTCTGATTGGTTGTGGATACCTTGGTGAGCGAGTCGCGCGGGAGTGGCTCCGGCAGGGGGACGAGGTTTGGGTGCTGACGCGATCAACGGCGAATGCTGAGCGATTTGCGAGTCTGGGGCTGAAGCCGGTGATCGGCGATGTGCTTGATCCGGAGTCACTTGAAAAATTGCCGGGTGCGGAGAGCGTGCTTTACGCGGTTGGCTTCGATCGGTCGGCTCAAGCCAGTAAACGAACAGTCTATGTCGATGGTCTGAGCAATGTCCTGAGCAAAATCGGATCGAAGTGCGAGCGATTTCTTTACGTCTCCAGCACGAGCGTTTACGGACAAGATGCAGGCGAGTTGGTCGATGAATCTTCGCTAACGAGGCCGAAGGAAGAGAATGGCTGCGTCTGCCGTGATGCCGAAGCGGTTGCTCGACAGGTCAAGAGTACCGCCATCGTGTTACGACTCGCCGGGATTTACGGGCCGGGTCGCCTGCTGGCTCGCGTTGAGCAGCTTCGTCGAGGAGACCGGCTGGCGGGCAATCCGAACGCCTGGCTAAATCTCATTCACGTCGATGACGCCGTGCGAGCCGTGTTGGCGGCGGAGACTCGCGGCGTTTCGGGGGCGACGTATTTGGTGTGCGACGATCTGCCTCCGCGTCGGCACGAGTACTACTCTGCGTTGGCCCAGATGGTCGGAGCACCTGTTCCAAAATTCGAAGAGCTTGCCGCGGACGCACCGGAACGACAGCGGCTCAACAAGCGCTGCGTGAATCGGCGGTTGCGAGAGGAACTGCGCGTCGAGTTGCAGTTTCCGACGATCAACGACGGACTGCGTTCGTCGCTGGAGGCGACGCGATAAGTGGTGCTGACTCGACGCGGACGAAGTACCAACGACCGACCGCCGATTCCGAGGAATAGATCGGCTGCGGTTCCGTTGCGGAACGTTCAGGGTTGTTATCGATGGGGATGTTCATCCAGGCCACTCGGCCTTGCGCATCGACGACTCGGTAGGTGCCTGGCGAAATCAGTTCTGGCAGCAAAACGACCGACACGTCGAATTCCGAAGACACTGAAACTGTTCGGCCAACTTGGGCAACAGCCAGCGAATTGTGAACGGTGTCAGCGGCCGAGGGGCGATCTGGCAGATTACGAACTTCGGCCGACAGGCGATGAGTCGCTTCTGCGGAGCGATCCGAATTCCATGCGGAGGCAAACAAGCCCGTACACGCAATTAACAACAGGAGGCGAACGGCCATGATGAATTCCCGAGGTGTCGTACGTTGAGCTTTCCTGTTAAACGAAGGTCGCCAATCGGATCGATTCCGGCAGATTCCGCCGCAGAGGATGTCTTTGGATGTGGATCGGCCCAAATCGTGACAGCGCTTTGGTGAAACTGATCCGGTTCTGCCGAAGCCGACAGTGAGGCTTGGCGTGGCAACGGTCCTATCGGAGAGTCGGAGGGCGTCCGGTTGTTCGGGTTGTACGCAAAGCGGAAACCGCGTCGGGTTTTCCGCTTTCGGAGGGTCGAATTCGGTCATTAGAGTCTCACGCGTCAAGCCGATCTTTCTTTCAGGACGCGAGCGAAAGGTCGTGCGCTTCCCGTGTTTGAAGTTCGGGAGGCATCGGCAGGGCCGCGTGCTCCTGTTCCGTGCGGCTTTTAGGTGACATCGATGTTGCTGACCTCGTGGTTGTTTGGCTGGCCTGGCAGAGCCCGGTCGCTCGCGATCGACTTGCCTCGGATTCGGCACCGCTCGCGACCGCATGAGGTACGTCGCTGGATGGCTCCCAATGTTGAGACGCTGGAGGTGCGTCTGGTTCCGACGTCCATCAGTCTCAGCGGGAATGACTTGCTCATCGAGAGCGTCGGCAATGTTTCTAATCTGGATCTGCTGGAGATTCGCCAAGATTTCACCAGCAGCAGATTCATCGTCAGCGATCCCGGACAGGCTTTGAACACGTCCATTCCCGGAGCGATTGGCTCGGGGACGAATGTCGTCCAGATTCCGTTCGCAAGCGTCACCAATGCCAAACGCCTGGTCGTCAACACATTCGACGGCACAGACCGCATCACACTTTCAGCGGTCGGCGGCAACTTTGGGCTCAGTCCAGTGATTGAGGCCGGCGGCGAACTCGACGACGAGATCAATTCCACAGCGGTGGTCTCGGTAAAAACGCTCAATACCCATCTGCGGTTGTCAGCCCAGAACATTCGACTGGGAGCCAACCTCACGACCGAGGGCGGACTAATCACGTTGAATGGCAACGTCCTCCTGACGAACAACATCACCCTGACCACGGCCGGTGCCGCGGTGCAACTTAATGGTCAGCTGGATTCCACACCGGGACCGAGCAACTACACGTTGGTCACGACTCCCCGATCGTACGGCAATGCAAAAGCGCAGGCCGCTGTGGATGTGCCGGGGGGGTATTTGGTCACAATCCGATCGGCAGCAGAACAGGCCGTCGTGAAGAGTGTGGCTGGAGCCAATGCGGTTTGGATCGGCGCTTCAGATCTGGATCCGGTCACCGACGGGCATTGGAAATGGGACAGTGGGCCGGACTTCGGCGTGGATTTTTGGAACTCGAATAGCTTGCCCCCCGGCCCGGTGAATGGCGAATACTCGAATTGGTTTTCTGGCGAGCCCGATGATTCTCCGACTCCCGGCGACGCGGCCTTCCTGATGGGAAACGACACCGTCGGCAGCAGTACCCATCCGGGGGGATGGAGCGATGGGGACCCCAGCGTGCAGCGGGCCTACATCGTTGAATCGCCCACCTCGTTCGGGTTGACCGTGAATTCTGGAACGGCCAACGTTGAATTGAATGGTCCGGTCGGCAATCTGCTGCCGCTAAGATTCTTAAACGTAACCGCGAATCGGATCGATGTGCTCGGTGGCTCCGTGAGCACCTTCAAGTCGCAGACGTTCAACTCCGGGGTCGCACTCGGCGGACCGACACTCTTACGAGCCGAGGAAGTGAATTTCGCCGGCGGAGGTAATTCGGTCGTCGTCTTGGGATCGGTTCTACCGACTCTGACTCTGGCACCGATCAAGCGCGATGCGCCTATCACTGTCGGTGCCGCGAAAGATGCAGGGGTCGCATCATTCGACGTCACCGACACGGATATCGCGGCGCTGGCGAGCGGATTCAAGTCGATCCTGATTGGCGAACCGCCATACGACCAAGGAGCGTCCTTGGTGCAAAGCAACGGGCCGGTGCAAAGCACCGGGCCGGTGACAATCACCAGTTCTCTTTTCAGCAGTCCCGTATTGATCGCCGGCGGTTCGATTTCTGTCACAGGATTGGATGCCGTTGGAAACAAAGTGGAACTCATCGCCACCAATGGTTCGATCACCGATGGCGGCAACACGACGGCGGACATCACAGCCGGTGTGCTCTACTTGGATTCGGCGACGGGTGTCGGTGCGTCGAACAACGCGATCGAAATCGCCGCGGACGCGATTGCCGCCCGCGGGGCAATCAGCGGCGGTGTGTTTCTGAGCAACAGCCGTGACCTAATGATTGGCACGCCATCCTCGCCCGGCGGAATTTTCACGGACAATGATGTGATCTCCGTTTCGTCCTCCGGTTCGATAACGGTGATTCAACCGATCATCTCGCATGGCGGAGATGTCAGCCTGACAGCGGCCAACGGCATTGCGATCAATGGCGTTCCCATTGATACGGCCGCTGGCGACGGAAGCGGCGGTCAATTCACGGCGGATGCGGGATTGGGGAAGTTCGCGATCAACTCGTTCACCGACTTCGTGGATTGGACGTCTGCCACGCAAGGCTCCTTTGCGGACGGTACGCTCGTCGACATTGTCACGACCAGTTTGGCGAGCTCAACGGCACAACCGAACGCAGGAGACACTCGCTTCAGCGACGGCACTGTTTACTTGCCGGTGCAGGCTTCGGGCGATTTTGTCAAAACGCAATTTTTCCAGCAGGGCGAGTCTGTCACGTTTAATTTCCAGAAGCCGCAGTTCGGGTTGTTTCTGCACTTTGATGGGGTGCAGTACCAGGGGACGCCTTTTCCTGGAACTCCACTCGATCTGTATTCGTTCAACACCCCCCCCTCAAGAGTCTCTGGAGACTTCGATTGGGTCGCGAATGGAAACTCGATTCAACAGATCAACGGATCGGCAACAGCCGATCTCGACGGCACGGTCAGGTTTGACGGAGACGTCACTTCTCTGAACATGACTCGCCAGGCGGGCGGAGTGGGTACGTCTGCAGGTACGGAGGGCATCGTCAATTTGCAGTTGGGATTGTTTCGCGCGGGGGGGATCAAGACGAGCAACAACTCGGCCACGATCCGCGCGGCTGACGTGATTCTCGACGGGTTTCTGGATGCCGGCACCGGCCTCGTCACGTTGTTTCCGTCCGGCACGAATCGTCCGATCAACCTCGGCACGGAAGCGGCCGGAAGTTTCAGCCTGACCGATACCGAACTCGATCGGCTCATGGCCGGCGCGCTGCTCATTGGTAATTCAAACAGCGGAGTGATCACCATCAGTGACGAGATCACGCGGCCGACGGTGACGGACATCACGCTGACGACCGGAGGGAATCACGACATCCGGTTCATCAACGCCAACGGGACTTTGGATTCCGCCAACGGCCAGGTGACGTTGCTGTTGAATCCGGCTGGGACGGGAGCCATCACCTCTGGTGGCAGCGCGTTGAAAGACATTCGTGGCATCAACGTCGAATTGTCCTCTGGTTCCGGCGGACTCGGAACCTCCGGTAATCCGATCATCACGGACGCTTCTACCTTGGTGGCCACAACGAATGGAAATGCCTCGGCGTTTCTAAAAGAAATCGATTCCGTGTCGATCGCCTCCCTGGGACTCTCTGCGGGTAGCGGAGTGATCACGCTGACTGGCGGCACGTTCCGACTCGGTGGTTCGAACCGCATTCATGACAGCAGCAAGCTGGTCGTCGAAGCCGGCGCGAAGTTCCAGTTGAACGGTTTCAATGAAGCGTTGATTTCGCTCATGGGAGGCGGGTCAGTGATCAATGGCTCGACGACACCGGCCACGCTCACGGTAAATCTCGCAGGCAACGAAGTGTTTGGGGGAGTGCTTGGCGGTTTGGGGACCGATGAGAACAACTTCGGACTTGCCAAGTTCGGCGTTGGGGCGCTCACACTTTCCGGCACGAACACCTATACCGGCGACACGATCGTCAACGACGGGAAGTTGTTGATAAACGGCTCGATCTCGTCGAACGTGACGGTCAAAACCGGTGCGGTCGTGGGTGGCTCTGGCGAGATCGACAGTACACACGCACTGGTCGTCGAAGGTGGAGCGACGCTGGCACTCGGGAACTCGCCGGCCCGGCTCGATGTCGGCACCTTGTCGCTGCAATCCGGGTCCAGCTTCAACGTCAAATTGAACGGCATGAACGCCGGAACCGAATACGACCAGATTCACGTGACCGGCACCGGCGCGTCGAACGGCTTGGTGACGATCGGGACCAACGTTACTTTGAACTCGGTGCTTGGCTTCACGGCGACTGCTGGTAACACGTTCGTGATCATCGACAACGACGGGAACGACGCTGTCAGCGGCACGTTCAAGAATCTGGCTCAAGGGGCGTTGCTGACGATCAGCGGCAAGAAGTTCCACATCGTCTACGACTACGAAAGCGGCGACGGCAACAAAAACGATGTCGCCTTGATCCTCAACAGCCCGCCAGTGATCAACAATCAGAACTTTTCGATCAACGAAAACAACGCCAACGGCGCAAATGTGGGAACAGTCGCCGCGACGGATGCCGATTCCGTGGTTACCTTCGAAATCACTGGCGGCAATACCGGGAATGTGTTCGAAATCGGTCTCACTACCGGGCAGATCACGGTCGCCGATGCCACCGGATTGGATTTCGAGCGAAACCCAAGCTTTAGCCTAACCGTCCGAGTCACAGATGACGCAGGAGCGAGCAGCACCGCTACAATCACCGTCGATTTGACGAATGCCGCGCCGAGCCTGCCGAAGGACACTAATTCAGCCTCCGACTTGGTTTCGGAAGCGGCAATCACCGGCGATCAAGTCGGAATCAGGGCAAGCAGTGCCGATGTGCATGGCGGCACCGTGACGTTCCGCTTGACCGACACCGCCGGTGGACGATTCTCAATCGACTCCGACACGGGAATCGTCCGAGTTGCGAATGCGAGCTTGCTTGACTTCGAATCCGCGACCAGCCATCTGATCACCATTGAGGCCAGCGACCAGGTCGAAGTGACGACCCAGGACTTCACGATCGTCGTGACCAACGCCCCACCGAGCGTTCCGGTCGATGGTGACAATGCGGTGGACGCGATATCTGAAGGAGTCATGACCGGTGATTCTGTCGGCATCACCGCTGTCAGTAATGATGTTCACGGTGGCAGCGTCACGTTCAGCTTGACTGATGACGCTGGAGGCCGTTTCGCCATTGGTTCGACCACGGGGATCGTGACGATCAAGGACGTCACGCTGCTAAATTTCGCTTTGTCGACCAGCTACACAATCA
>VGZH01000020.1 GCA_016872645.1 Planctomycetota bacterium
AGAGCAGTTTCGCGATCGCAAGGCCGAGTCCCAAAAGCACGCCGGGGAGCACGCCCCAAAAGACCGTGGTTGCGGCCGTCACCGCGTAGATCGCAATCTCGCGGCGGTCTTGGTCCCAAAGTTCTCGTAGAGCTTTCACGTTGACCAGTTTGAAGACCGCGACCACTAGCACGGCGGCGAGACTGGCGGTCGGGATCAACTTCAACAGTCCGGGCAAGAACGCGACGAAGACGAGCAGCCAGAGTCCGTGCAGGATGCTCGACAGTCGCGTCCGCGCGCCGGCCGAGACGTTCGCCGCACTGCGAATGATCACGCCGGTCAGCGGGATCGCTCCCAAGATGCCGCACGCCATGTTGCCCACGCCTTGCGCGATCAGTTCGCGGTCGTAGTTCGTGCGCGGACCTTGATGCAGACGATCCACGGCGGTCGCGCTCAGCAAGGTTTCCGTGCTGGCCAGGAAGGCCATGACCAACGCCATTTGCAGCGTCGGCCATTCGAGCAACCTCGGCAGCAGGCTCAGGTCGAGCAGTTGAATCGAGCCGAGCAGATTCTCCGGCAGCTCCACCTTCGCGACAGGCAAGTGCGTGACCACGGTCACGATCGTGGCGATTCCGACCGCCACCAGCGACGCGGGCGTGTTAGCGATCGCGCGCGGAGCCAGCGGCTTCCAGAGCATCAGCAGCAGAATCGTCAGGGCTCCGATCACCGCCGCGCGGTGCGAGCCGTCTCGATCGACGACCGCGTCCCAGATTGCCGCCGGCATCTCCAACAGATTCTTGAGCGCGGTCCCGCGAACCGGGTCGTCCAGCATGACGTGAAACTGCGTGGCGAAGATGATGACCGCGAAACCGGTCATCAGACCATGAATGATCGCGGGAGGCATCGCTCGGAAAATCTGACCGAGACGACAGCGCCCCGCCACAAATTGCAGCACGCCCGCCGCCAGCACGACGAGTCCCAGAAACTCCAAACCGTGTTGCTGCGTGATGAGCAGCACCAGCACGATCAAGCTGTTGGCCGGTCCGCTGACTTGCATCGGGCAGCCACCCAGCGACGCGACGACCAATCCGCCGATGATGCCGCTGAGCACTCCGGCAATCGGCGGTGCGCCCGATGCAATCGCAATTCCCATGCACAGCGGCAGTGCCACCAAAAATACGACAATCGACGCGGCCACGTCTCCACGGCAGGTCGCGGCGCAGTTCCATCGACTCGGCTTGCCATTCGCCGGATTGTTGATGATCGGTGGATTCATGATGTTCGTTCCTTCTCGGATTGTTGGTCGTCGCGATTGATTGAGTGACAAATGGATGTCGTCGTGTCGTCGGCGAGCGGTACGGAACTACTCGAACACGTTGTGGCCGCGCGGCGTGAACAGCTTTTCGCACAGCGCCGAGCGCGCGGTCAGCGGCGTGTCGGTGGGCTTGAGCACCAGCAGCGGGACTCGGCTGTCGCGAGCGAAGCGCGCCCACGGTCATTTAGGACTTTCGCGCCTTCTTCGCTTTGGCTGGAGGTGCCGCCGGTCTCAACGAAGAATGATGTTCGACGATGACCCAGTCGGTCTTAGCCCACTGGTACACGAAGGTGTATCGCGCTTCGACGGTCTCGCGGCCCCCCTCCTTATTGTCGATCTCAAATTTGTAGATGCCGGAGTTCACGGCGACTCCGCCCAACAAACGGGTGTGCGGTTCCACGACGGAGCCGACCGGATGTTTCGGCAAAAAGTCCTTCTCGAAGTAGCCACGAATCTTTGGATGCCCCTGTTTGACGTCCCCTTTCAAGGTCGAAAGCAGGATGGCATCTGGCGAGTACAATCGCGTGACGCTATCGGCATCTCCTGTCTTCAATGCCTTAAACCAACGGTCGAGTTGTTTTTCAACGTCTTTGACAATATCGGACATTTGGCCTCCCGAATGAGTTGAAGAGATCACAATGAATGAAGTCGGAAATTCCGTTCGCCTCAGCCACGCGATCCTCTAGGTCTTGCTCACCGCGACCATCGAAGTTGCGTAACCGACCGGCTCAAGGGCTTCCGCCGAATCGTGCCGCAGCAGCGACATTTCCCCTTCCAGTTCGGCTTCCGACTGGGCAAGTTCGCCGAACGGTTTGAGCCTGCTGATCTGCGTGAGGCGATGACATACCGAGGCTCGCCGGAATGTCCCTCAGACGCGATCAGAAGAATGCTGGAAATGCCGTGACAGAGCGCGGCTCAACAGCGCAGGGGGCAACACCAAGCCGGGTTGCCGGCAGCGGCCGTGCATTGCCGCTCGAAGGACGCGACCACGAGGGTTCGCGGAGAGACTCGGCACCCGAAGGGGCGAGCATGGAGCGGATCGGTTTCTCGAGATCGGTGACGCAAGCGACTCGTCAGTTGCACGGGGCAATCGACTTCTTCCGTCTCGCAACGGCCTTCCGATTCACTTTCTTGTGCCGCGCCCGACCAGCAGATAATCATCGGTTGGACCAGCGCCGCTTGAAACAACCACAGCGTGAGGCTCAGGAACGTGACCAGTGCCGGTCCCTGCCGCAATGAGAATCGCGATTGGAATTGATCCCACGCTCGCATGACGAAAATCTCAACAGCACCCACAAAAAAAGCTAAAAAGCCACACGTCGTTCACGCAACTCCTCAGCCATATTCTCGCGGGCCGCAACACCCCTCCCGCCGAACGTCAGTCTGATTCCTGCAACTTAAATCACGGCCAATGACGACCCGAGATTCATGTCGAGCAGCAAACTATCGCGAGTCCGAAAGCCTGTCTAGGGGAAACCCAGTGCGTTCATTTCGTTGGCGCGTTCGGCATCGGCAGAAACATCTGCCTGTCTTTCTCGCCGAGGTTTGTCCTGAGCGTGCAAGACCAAGTTGGCTCGCCGCAGCGCATCTTCAATCACGACCTGGCGAGGGTACTTCGCGCACGACACACCGATGCAAAGTCGTCACGATGCCGCCAAGTTCGAGCCATGTTGGCTCGACGTTTGAATAAACTCCTCGCATCGTGGGCATCGACATGACAAATCGACGTGATTGGCTGACTTCGTTGGGCGTGTTGGCGACAGGAGGCCTCGCGGTCGGCAGTTTCGGACCGCGGTTCAACGAGGCGTTCGGCGTTGACGACTCGAACAACCCAGCCGCAAACGTCGGCGACCGGACTTCGACGATCAAGATCACGAAGCTCACCGCCACGCCGATGCAACGGAAAGTGTTCCTTAAGCTGGAGACGAATCACGGCATCACCGGCTGGGGAGAGATCGATCAGCTTGAACCGTATGTCGCCACGGCACTCGCGAGGTCGCTGTTTGAATTGCTCGACGGCGAGAACCCGACGCGGATCGAGCATCTCTGGCAGAAGATTTATCGCTCACACCGCGACATGCGCGGCGGGCCGTTCATGACGCATACGCTGGCCGGAATCGACATGGCCTTGTGGGACATCACCGGCAAGCTGTGGGGCGTACCGGTTTATCGGCTGCTCGGCGGGCCGACGCGCGACAAGTTGCGGTTCTATCCAACACCGAACGCCACGAAAGTCGGCGCGGGGCCGCAGCCGTTCTCCGGGACTCCACAGCAGATCGAAGGTTTCGTGAAGTCGGTCGAGAACGCTCGCAAGCAAGTCGGACCGGACGGGATTGTGATGTTCGACGCACACTGCGCGATGCCGCCGCCATTCCTGATGCAGTTCGCGGCGGCGGTCAAACCGTATGACCTGCTCTATATCGAAGAGCCAGCCGTTCCCGGCAACATCGAAGTCTTCAAGCGCCTGAAGCAGCACATCCACATCCCGCTGGCGGTCGGCGAACAGGCTCGCACGATCTGGGACGTCATCACGTATTTGCATGAAGGCTGTGCTGACATCTTGCAGGTCGATTGCGCTCACACCGGCGGCATCACGCAGCTCCGCAAGATCGCGATTCTCGGCGAGGCGTATCACGTCCCGATCGCTCCGCACTGCGTGACGACCGATCTCGGAGCGACGGCCAGCCTGCATTGCAGCGCGGCGGTCCCGTTCTATTTGATCCACGAGTACTACCCCAGCATTTCGCCGCCGGGCCTCGTGACGAAGAACTGGTCGATCGACAAAGAGGGCTATGCCTCGCTGCCTCAAGGAGTCGGCCTGTGCTGCGAAATCGACGAAGCCAAGCTCGCCGAGATCGCCAAGACTCCGAGCAAACCCGAATGGCCCACGCGCGGCCGGAACCCGGACGGATCCATCGCGGACTATTGAGCCGAATCGTGTGGCCATCGCCAGGCTTGCGAAGGGCGCAGACAACTTGGTCCGGAATCTGAGGCCCACGTTCTTGGCACGCGTGGCTGCACAAGCATTACCCGGGGGAATTCCCGACAATCTGATCGTCGGCCGTAAGCTCAGTTCGCGCCGATCGTCGCCGCACGGCCCAGAGCCAGTGCAAACACAGCATCACCCTCTTCATAGTCGGCCGTCGCTTTGATGCTCGACGACTTCATGGGAACAAAGAGTACACTCATCAATTGACCGGCGACTGTCGCGCATCCGCTGAAAAAGTCGACTCTGATCGGGGAGCATGAAGTGGAAAATCGCGTCAATGAAAAGGCCGTGGTCGAAGAGTCGACCACGGCCATTGGTTTTCAGTCAGACACTTTTCAATCGACTAGAACTTGAGGATCGCGTCGATGCCGAAGACGTCGTTGTTCCAAGGCGCTACATCGTTGCCGGGGGCAAAATTGTGCCGCATTTCTGGCCGCACAATCACATTCGGCGTCGCTTGGTAGTTCACCCCATAAGTGAAGGTGTTGTACGAAGTGCCGTCCGCCTTGTACCACTCGTAACGAACTCCGGCCTTAGCCTTATCGGTCAACTGATAGAAGGCGTAGTTGATGAAGCCGGTTGAGTTATCGGCTTGTGCATCGGCCGCAAGAGTAGTGTTGCTGTTGGTGCTCAGAACATCGAATTGGTGCACCGTCATCAGTTTCTCGCCCCATTTCTGAGACAGAATGAAACTGTTGACCGAGCCGTCGCCACGCCGGCCAAAGTCTCCAATAGCGGCGGAGTAGACCAACGTCGTGTTCTCGCTGACCGCGTACGTCGCGCCCATGATCGCGTTACTGCCACCCCCAAATTGGTCGAAACCAGTGTCCCAACCGAGCGTCCAGCCGGCGATCACACTCAACTTGTCGCTGACCTTGTAAGTACCCAAGGCTCCGGTGTGTGTGAACGGCTCGCTGTTATAGAAGGTGAGCTGCTTGCTGAAGAAGAAGTTGTCTGGAGTCGTGACAACTTCGTATCCCACCGGCGTATAGAAGTGACCAAGCTTGACGGACAGATTGCCCATCGCCACTTCGCCGTACAACTGCGGCATCGCCCATTCGTAGATGCCGTGATTCCAGCCGTTTTCGAAATCGAATTCTCCGCTATTGTTGCCGAACGCTTGGGTGTCGCCTCCGTCCACACCGTAGATGATGTCAGCGCGATAGCCGAAGCCGACGCCATTGCTGCCGTCTGCCACCTTGGCCGCATACAGATACAGTTGATTGACGTGGAACTTGCCAGCTTCCCCAGCTTGCGTGAAGGCCCCATCCGCTTTGTTCTGGTATCCCATTGCCAACCAGCCGGCGACGGTGATGCCTTCGTCCTTAAGAAAATTGTGGCCACAGTCGTCATCGAAGATGGACATCAGCGCCCAAGGGTCTTTCTTCTCTTCCGCACAGCCGTCGTTATGAGAGAACAGGCCACCGAAGAGGCAACTGTCTTTCGCACAACCGTCGCTGAGACATCCGGGTTGCCCCACATTGCCACAGCCGGCAGCAGCGGTGCCGCAGCCGGGACCAGCACTGCCGTTCGCCGCACATGGGGCCGAGCAGCTTCCCATCTGCTGGAGGTGCTGAGCCAATCGCTCGCCCGCTTTTTTGTAGACTTCGTCCGAGCAAGCCGGTTGGCAAGCTGGCTGCGGAGTGGCGCAGTTTGCGTCTGCCGCAAAGGTTAATGTGTCCGTCGAAACCCCAACGCTACCGAGCAGCAGCAGGGCTCCAGCGGATCGACGAATCATTTCCGAAATCCGGCCGTGTCGCATGGTCCTCTCCTGAATCATTCTGGATCGAGTATGTCCGTTCTTCGACGATTCACCGGACCAACCGGCAAACTTCGCCGTCATGATTTGAGTCGTGTCGTCGCGCCGTTCCCTCAAAGCGCGGAACTCCACTTGACTGCACGAACTCGGACAGCCCCACCAGTGAGCGCTGTGAGGCTAAGTTGTCCATTGCCTCTTATCGGAACGGCAAGAATGCGAGACTCACGCAGTCGCTCCTTCCTGTCAGAACCTTCGGAGTTCTCAGCATTCCCGCAACTCGCCAAGTTTACACAGATGGCAATCTCAGCGTGGTCGGCACGCCAGGCAAGACGTGCAGCAGAATGTGCGACTAGCACGCGCACCTCGGTCTGATTTGTCAGCGATTTCAGCGAAGTTTGCCGATCCGTCAGGTTCAACTTACACGGCGGTCGTGTCACTCGACATGGTTGTCCATGAGGTGCTTCGATTCAACGTCTCCGCACCGACGAAAGAACTCTCAGAAAACGTCACGACAACAGGTACCAGACGTTGCTGGTCGTATCGCTTGATCCAGCTAGGCAAGCAATTCCTTCACGACGCGCGCCCCTTCGACTCCGGTCAGCCGCGAATCCAAGCCCTGGAACTTCACGCTGAACCGCGAATGATCGATCCCTAACAAATACAGCAGCGTCGCGTGGACGTCATGCACCGAGACTCGATTCTCGACCGCGTGATAGCCGAACTCGTCGGTCGCCCCGTAATGGAAGCCGGGTTTGAAACCACCTCCCGCGAACCACATCGTGAATCCGGCGAGGTGATGATCGCGACCGTTGCCCTGAGCCATCGGGGTTCGACCGAACTCTGACCCGAACACGATGATCGTGTCTTTGAGCATGTCGCGCTGCTTGAGGTCGGTGATCAGCGCGGCGATCCCCTGATCGACTTCCTTCGCAGTTCCCGCCGAGTGATCCTTGACCGCTCCGTGATGATCCCAGTCGCGGTGATAAAGCTGGATGAATCGCGTCCCGCGCTCGGCCAGTCGGCGGGCCAGCAGACAATTCGAAGCGAATGAACCGTCCCCTCCCTTTGTGCCATACAGGTCGAAGATGTGCTGCGGTTCATTCTTGACGTCCATCAATTCCGGAACACTCGACTGCATCCGAAACGCCAGTTCGTATTGGCTGACTCGGGTTGCGATTTCAGGATCATCGAGACTTTCGTTCGCGATGCCATTGAGCGACTGCACGGCATCGACGACATCACGCTGTCGTTTCAGAGTCACCCCCTTTGGATTGCCGACGTATAGAACCGGATCACCGGTGCCGCGGAATTCGACCCCTTGAAACTGTCCCGGCAGAAAACCCGAATGCCACTGCCGCGCGGCGATCGGCTGCTTCTGTCCGAACTTTCCCGTCGAGACCATCACGACGAAGCCCGGCAAACTCTCGGCTTCGGCCCCTAGACCGTACAGCAACCACGAGCCCATTGCGGGCCGGCCGGGAGTCATCGTGCCGGTGTTCATAAACGTGTGAGCCGGGTCGTGATTGATTGCGTCTGTCGAGAGCGACCGCACGATGCACATGTCATCCGCGCACTTCTCGCCGAGGTGCGGCCAAATCTCGGCCAGCGACTGTCCCGACTGACCCCACTGTTTGAAGGGATGCTGCGGCGCGAAACAATTCAGCTTCTGACCCTGCAACTGAGCGATCTGCTGCCCCTTCGTGATCGACTCCGGCATCGGCTGCCCGTGTAACTCGGCCAGCTTCGGCTTGTTGTCGAAAGTGTCGATGTGTGTCATGCCTCCGGCCATGTACAGCCAGATGACTCGCTTCGCTTTCGGTGCGAAGTGCGGCGGATTCAGCACTCCCGCCCATTTCGGCACTTGTCGCCCTGACGGCTCCGCCGCCAGTCCGTCGCCCGTCAGCAGCGAACTTAACGCCATCGAACCGAGACTCACGCCTGTCGTTTTCAGAAACGCACGCCGGGCAACTGAAGTGGGAAGCATTTCGTCTCTCCTGAGAATCGCCTTTGGCCGATCACCGGAAATCGTTGGCCGAAAGGTGTGGTCGTTATTGCTGCAAAAAACATTCTGAACCAGCACGGTCGTGAATTCCACTCACCCCCACAGCGCCTCGGCGAACCGTTCAATCTGCCAGGCGGACTCCTCCAAGCCAACGGACACGCGGATCAAGTGGCGCGAGATGCCGCAGCTTTCGGCGAAGTCGAGTTCCTGGTAGTGGGCCAACAATGTGAACGGGCAGCAGAGCGTGAAGTTCGTGCCGAGGTTCGGGCCTTTGGGAATCTGCAAGGCGTCGAAGAAGCGTTCGGTCGTCGCCGCCGAATCGCGCAGCACGATCGAGAGCAGGCCGCCGAAGCCGCCGCCGGGACGCAGGAAGCGTTCGTAATTCGTGCGATCAACTTGCGATGGATAGAAGACATCGGCGACTTGCGACTGCTCGGCGAGGAACTCGCACAGCCGCGCGGCGTTGGCGTTGATCTTCGGAATTCGCTCGGTGACGTCGCGCGAGTTGCGTTCCAACACGATCGCGTCTTCGCCATAGAAGATGTCCTCGAATTCTTCCGCGAGCAACGTCTTCAGCCGCTCGTAGTACGGCCGCTCGCGGTTGAGCACCAGCGAGCCGGCCAGCACGTTGCCCGCACCGGAAAAGTATTTCGTGAGGCTTGTCGCAACGACATCGGCGACCGGCAGCGTGTCGAGATTCACGCAGGCGGCCAGCGTGTCGTCGATCAGCAACGGGAAGTCGTACCGCAACGAAAGCTCGCTGAGCCTTTCGACGTTGGGGCTCCCCAGCAACGGGTTCCCCGGCAACTCGACGAACAAACCGAGTAACGAATCCGCCGCCGCTAACCGCGCGACCTCATCGGCGTCTGACTCCGTCCCACGAGGGAAGAACGAGCAAGCCTGCTCAACAGGTCGCACACGGGATAGCCGCTGCTGGATCTTCAAGTTGTCGACGTAGGGAAACCCAAACTGAATGCTGCGAGATTCCGGCCGCAGGCGTTGAAACAGCCGATATGCCGTAAAGACCGCCGCCATGCCGGACGGAAACAGATAAACGTCGTCAGGCGCGCAACCTTGCAACCGAGCCACTCGCTCACGCAGTAACTTCTTCTCAGGAGTTCCGTCTGCCGAAGTCGCAGCACATCCTTCGAGCAACGCGACCGCCTGTCGTGATGGAATGATCTCTCCCGTGTGTTGCCAAAATGCTCTCGCCGTGTCGCGCGCGGCGATTGGCATCACAACCGCATGAACTCGTCTGTCAAATCCAACCCCGACACGCACTGGCGATCCCGTCTCGCGAGCTACGAACTCCGCACATCGTCGTGCAACACGCTCTGACGGAAACGCGATCGCACACTCTCCTGGCTGAGCCAGCCGGCGCTCGCACTCAGTGAACAGCCGCATGGTGTCGGGATGAAAAAAGAAGCGCGGATACCCGCACTGCATCGCGCCTGTGACCGCCGGATCGGCCTCTTCGTAGCCAACGTTGTCTCGCCAACGAGGTAAGCACACCGACACGGCGTGCTGTTCTTGGGGAATCGGCAGGCCGAGGTCTGTTCCTCGCCAGCGACTAACATTCAACGGAGACGTCATGGACGGAAACATTCCTCTCGCGAACTAATTCCTCGTGATGGTCTCGTGCAGATTCAGAATCGTCCGTGCGACGCTGGTCCAGGCGGCGAGTTCGGACTTGTCGAGGTCGGTCGGAGTGGGCTTAGCTCCCACCGTGAGCAGCTCGTTGGCGGCGTTCGCGTCTAATTTGTATTCGTCAAGATGCGTTTGCAGCAGGCGTTCGAGAACTTCGGCTTCAGCCGGCTTCATGTCGCGCGAGACGGCTCGGCGAAAGGCGAAGTTGAGTCGATCACGTGGAGCAGAACCGCCGTTTCGCAAGATCAATTCAGCGAAGGCTCGAGCGGCTTCGACGTAACTGGGATCGTTCAACAAGACCAGCGATTGCAGCGGCGTGTTCGAGCGTGCTCGGTCAGCAGTGCATTCTTCGCGGTTGGGTGCGTCGAAGGCCAGCAGGCTCGGATGCAGGTACTGCCGCTGCCAGTGGGTATAGAGGCCGCGGCGATAGAGGTTCTCGCCGGAATCATTTTGCCACTCGCGCGTTGGAAAGTTGAGGTACGCGAAGTAACCGGGAGGCTGGTACGGCTTGGCGCTCTTGCCGCCGAGCTTCGTCACGAGCAACCCGCTGATCGACAGCGCGTTGTCGCGGACCAGTTCAGCATCCAAGCGGAATCGCCCTTGCCGCGCGAGCCAACGGTTGTACGGGTCCGCTTCGCGCAGTTCGCGGCTGACGAACGAGGACTGCCGATACGTCTGGCTCATCACAATCGACTTGATGAGCTGCTTCACGTCCCAGCCGGACTCGATGAACGATGCCGCAAGGTGATCCAGCAGCAGCGGGTGACTCGGCCATTCCCCCTGAGCACCGAGGTCATCGAGCTTGCGCGATAAGCCCGCACCGAACAGCAGCTTCCAAACGCGGTTCACAAAGACGCGAGCCGTCAGCGGGTTGTCGTTCGAGACAATCCACTTCGCGAGATCGACGCGGTTGAGCCGCGTCGGCGATTCCAGTGGCTGCGAGAGGATCGCCGGAAAACCAGGGGTCACTTCTTCGCCGCTGTCGTCCATCCAGTTGCCGCGTTTGAGAACTCGAACCATTCGCGGCTGCACCGATGCGGTGATGAGCGTACTGGGAATGCTCGCGTCCAAATCCCTGCGGGACTTTTCTTGATCCGCCAGTTGCTTGCGAAACGCATCGAGCGTCGGCGCGATCGAACGGAAGTGTGCTGCGAGTTCGTTTTTCTGCGAGTCGTTGCGTTGATCCGCCGCGATGGCCAGCAGCGCGGCAATATTCGGCGGCGGAGCTTGATCCGCTCGAATCGGTCGCGGCGACGTCGCGATGGAAAGTCGGAAGCGGCCGATCGTGTGCTGCGGATTGTCGAGGTTTTGCAACATCGAGATCACTAGCGTCGAGCCTTCGCCACCGGCGACATCCTTGGCCGTTTCAAACACCGCGATGTGCGGCTGACCGACTTTCTCCATGACGGCCCAGCCCCACGTTTTCCCCTTGGCATCGCCGTCGATGGCGGCGGCGATCGCCCACTTCTTGTACGGGTTCGCGTCGGCGAATCCGGTTTGTTCGTAGGTCGCGGTCGCGTTTTGTAACGGGACAGCCTCGTCGATCGTGTCGCCGATGACTTGCTTCACGGTGAACTCGCTGAGCACGAAGTTGCCGTTCCCCGCTCGACCGGGGCCTTTCTTCGGCAACGAATCATCGGGCAACACTTCGAGGCGAAATGCCGTGATGTTTGCTGGTGGGTTCTTCACAACCAGCGAGTAGGTGTCGGTCGCTGGGTTCTTGCCGCTGGCGAGAATCGAACTGTCTTCCTTGGCAGTCAGCGTGACCCCTTCGGTCGACGTAATCGAATCAGGCTTGAGTAATGTCCACACGATTTGCGACTTCTCCCACGTGGCCTGCGCGGCAGCAAGTTCGGGAGTCGTCGTGTCGAGTATTTTTTTTGTTTCGACAATCTGCTGATCGATTTTCGCGAGAGCGGCCTCTTGCTCGGCGTTCGGAACTTTCACGAACGGACCCCAATTGCCATCGGCGTTCGCGCCGGAGTACAGGCCGCGCTCCTGAATGTCGGCGAAGAACGCCTCGAAGCGATAGAAGTCGCGCGTCGTCAGCGGATCGAACTTGTGGTCGTGGCATTCCGCGCAACCAAGCGTAATGCCGAGCCACGTCCCGCTGGCGTTGCGGACTCGTTCGGCGATGTACTTCGCGAGGTATTCCTTGTCCTGCACACCACCTTCGGCCGACATCATTCCGAGACGGTTGTAGCCCGACGCAATCTTCTGATCGCGCGTCCCGTTTGGCAGCAAGTCTCCCGCGAGCTGCTCGACGGTGAACTGATCGAATCGCTTATTGGCGTTGAACGAGTCAATGACGTACTGCCGAAACGGCGAGACGCTCATGTCCTGATCGCCGTGATAGCCAACCGTATCGGCATACCGCACGAGGTCCAGCCACCACATCGCTTGCCGCTCGCCATAGTGCGGCGACTTGAGCAGCCGATCGACCAGCTTCTCGTAGGCGTTCGACGACGAGTCGTTCACAAACGTGGCGACTTCGTCCGGGCTCGGTGGCAAGCCGATCAGATCGAAACTCAGCCGGCGGATCAGCGTGATGCGGTCGGCGGCAGGTGACGATACGAGTTTTTGGTTCGCAAGTGACTCGCGGATGAAACTGTCGATCTGGGTCGCCGATTGAAAAACGGAATCACGGCTTTTGGTCGGGCGTTTGATCGGCAGGAACGCCCAATGGCCCTCGAATTTCGCGTCTTGCTCAATCCATTTTTTGAGCAGCGCGATGTCGCGCGGCGTGAGCGACTTCCCACTTTCTGCCGGCGGCATCTTCTGTTCGGGGTCCGTCGAGGTAATGCGGCGGAAGAGTTCGCTGTCGGCCGGTTTGCCAGGCACGACGGCGCCCGGTTCGCCCGGTTTTCCGGACAACCCTTCAGCCGTGTCGAGCCGCAGGTCAGCCTTGCGCTTATTCTTGTCCGGACCGTGGCAAAAGAAGCAGTTGTCCGACAGGATCGGGCGAATGTCGCGATTGAATTCGACGACGTCCGGCAATCCAACGTCAGCGGCTTGAACCGCAGGGCAAATCGCCAAAGCCATCAACGCGACAAGCATCCACTTAGACGAAGCACACATCGGAGTTCTCCGAAATTCGTTGGTTGGGAACTATTGTCGATCCCTTTCGAGAATGGGCAAGGGCGCGCATCCTACACGCAGGAATAAGATCGCGAAGTGAAAACTTCCAATCCATCAGCGTCGGCCAGAATCGCTCGACGGATCGACAGATCCAACCCCGCGGCTTCTGGGTAATCGTAAGTTTTCGCTTTTTAAATGTCATCGACCCTCAGGATCGTACGCAGTTCGTGTGTCTCACCGAACAATTTCGCCAGTCGGGTCGAGATCGTAATGTCTTAGCCGTCGTGCGTCTCGATCAGCAAATCCCAAAGGTACATTCCCAATCGAATTGCTCGGTGATGATTTCACCGTTGCGAGCTTTCACACTTCGGGATGCACCCACGGCCCGCGATATGGTCGCCGCAGCAATTTGTTTGCATCGGGATCGTTGGCGATCAGGCCCTTCGCCGCGTCCCATGTCAGCGAGCGTCCGAGTTGCATCGACAGGTTGGCCAGGATGCAGCTCACCGTTGAGGTGTGTCCTTCTTCGATGTCTGCGATCGGCTTGCCGCGCGTGGCGATGCAGTCGAGCAGGTTCTGCATATGTCGTCGGATCGCGGGGGCGACATGCTTTTCGAGATCCTTCTCGGTCTTGTCTTCCGGGTATTGCTCCAGCTCCATCATCACATCTTTGTGGATCGCTTCGCCGCTGTTCGGGATGAAGTCGTAGCTGTTCACGCTGGCCTTGAGAGTCCCTTTCTCGCCGTAGAACGTCGCGCCCCACGGGTACTTCGGATCGGGAGACGATCCCCAAGTACGATGCTGCCAGACGACGTTGACGCTGTCGAACTCGAACGTCGCCGTCTGCGTGTCGCTGATGTTCGCCTTGCTGTCCTTCTGCACGAGAATGCCGCCGCTCGAACTGACCGTCTTCGGCCAGCCGAGCCCCGCCATCCAGCGGACCATATCGAGCATGTGGATGCACATGTCGCCGACGATCCCGTTGCCATATTCCATGAACGCTCGCCAGCGTCGCGGATGGACCAGCGGGTTGTACGGCCGCATGGGAGCCGGCCCGGTCCACATCTCGTAGTCGAGATAATCTGGCGGCGTCGCGTCCGGCGGGTTCTCGCGAGCACGCATGTGGTAGTAGCAGTAAATCTCGATCAGCCCGATTTTACCAAGCTTCCCTTCCTGAATGATCTCGCGAGCCTCCGCCAGATGCGGCGTGCTCCGCCGTTGTGTCCCGACTTGCACGACTCGGCCATGCTTCCGAGCCGCCGCGAGCATCGCCTGACTCTCGACAATGTCCACACTGGTCGGCTTCTGGACGTAGATGTCGGCTCCGGCCTTCACCGCTTCGATCATCGGCAGCGCGTGCCAATGATCTGGCGTCGCGATCTCAACAATGTCGAGATCTTTTTCCGCAAGCATCTTCCGATAGTCGCCGTACAATCGCGGAGTCTTCTTCGAAACCTGCCGCGAGGCCACGATCTCACCCGCCTCGGCCAGCATCTTCTTATCGACATCGCACAGCGACACGACTTCGACCGGCGCAATCTGAATCAGCCGCAGCAAGTCCGACTTGCCGTACCAACCGGTTCCAATGAGACCAACACGCTTCGGTTTCGGCTCGGCCGCAAACGCAGTCGGCAACACGGGAATGAAGGAACTCAGAGCAACACTGCCGACACCGGCTTTCAAAAACGAACGACGATTCATGATGCCCCTCGTTGGAGTGCGGTGTGTCAGCACCGCTTTCCATTTTGATTTCTGAACTTCGATTGCCAACGGAACCAAGTCGACAATCGAAAAACATCCAAAGCGGTGCTGACACACCGCACTCTAAATCCTACGGCACCAAACCTGGCAGCTTGGCCTTCGCATCTTTGCCCTGGTCTCGTAGTGACATCTTTATTTTCGCTGCTTGCTTCTGGCCGCCAATGCTGAGGTTGATGTCTTGGGTCATCCCCGCCAGTCCGAACGGAACATCCTTGTGTCGAAAAATGCGGTTTACTATGCGGACTTTCGTGGCCCCGAATTCAATCTCGTGCAGACCGCTGAAGACCGAGCACTCCAAGTCACCCTGCTGCCAGTTGACCTTCTCCTTGGCGTCTTCTGTCTTGAGGTTTTGCTTCGGCCCCGCCAAGAGCATCGCGAAAACGGGATCGCGGAGCGTGATCGACTCGACCGTTTGCGGTTCGTTCTCCCCTTGCTTGATCCAGATTTTGACGGCTTTGGCAATTGGATCTTTCCCTTCGCCGAACTCCTCTTCGGGGACCAGCACTCGCCAGATTGTCTTGGGAAATTGAGGCACGTCGCTGGTCTGTTCCATTTCCAGAAATCGGCACTGCTTTCCCCCATGAAAAGCTTGCCCCAATGACCGCAGAGCCCAGTTGAGCACGAACTCTTGATCGTTCACCTTCAAATTGACATTCAATTCGCTCCAGGAACCGTCTTTGGGCAGCGTCTGAATCAATGCGGCCGACTTCGGTTCGTCAGCAGCGGTGACCTCGTTCAGCCAGCAGGAACTCAACACGCACAAACACAGGGCGGACTTCCGCAGTGAAGAGCGATCCATGAGCGACCTCGCGAAAGCGATTAAGAAGCGATGGCGACGGGAAGCAGCATAAACGAATTCGAGCAGCGAACGTCAATGATCGAAGCCGGATGGTCGCGATCCAGTCGCATGCTGGATTACAAAGCTCACTGTAGATCGGACGCCTACGTTCGATCGCCCGGACGTAGGAGTCTGCTCTACATCACTTACGAGGACTAATCATGCTGATGAACGTCTCGCGCCGCGACTTTCTTAAAGAAACTGTGCTCACGACCGCCGCCGGTTGGTCGTTGTCGATCAGCCAGGCGCTCAACGCTGCGGAGACGAACGCCGGTGGGCTGCACATCGCGCCGTTCAAATTCGATGTCACGCCGCCGCTCGGCCATTCGTGCTGTGGTGGCTGGATCAAGCCGATTGAGGTCGTGGATGACACGCTCGAAGCGCTCGGTGTCGTGTTGCTCGGAGCTGGCAAGCCGATCGTGTTGTGTGCCGTCGATTGGACCGGGTTGCTCAACGAGGCTCACGTTCAGTGGCGCACCGCGTTGGCGGAAGCGGCGGGAACGACGCCTGATCGAGTCGCTGTACATTGCGTGCATCAGCACAACGCGCCGTTCGCGTGTCTCGAAGCGGAACGGCTCGTCGCGGCTGAGGGCGACTTGCCGCACATCGTCGATGTCGAGTTCTTCAAACGTTGTCTCGATGCGGGCCGAGCGGCTGTTACAAAAACGATCAAGCAGGCGACACCCGTGACACATATCGGTTGGGGACAAGGGAAGGTGATTGACGTTGCCTCAAACCGCCGAGTCCATCGGGACGAGTCGGGAAAAATCATCGCGATGCGCGGAAGTTCGTGTTCCGACCCGAAACTGATCGCGTTGCCGGAGGGGCTGATCGATCCGTTCTTGAAGACGGTCGCGTTTTTCGACGGAGAGAAAAAAATCGCGTCGCTGCATTATTACGCGACGCACCCGATGAGCTACTACGCCGACGGCCGCTGCACCAGCGACTTTGCCGGGTTGGCTCGCAAGCAGCGGCAGCAGGATGAGCCGAATTGCCTGCACATCTACTTCACCGGCTGTGCGGGGAACGTCTCGGCCGGCAAATACAACGACGGCTCGAAAGCCGTGCGACCGATCCTGACGAAGCGCGTGTACGACGGCATCGTCGCGTCGGAAGCGAAACTCGAACGTGCCGAATTGAAGTCCGAAAAGCTCGCCTGGAAGACCGCGGAGATTCTGCCGCCGCCGCTCAAATCACTGCACGCTGAGAAGATCGCTCAGCAAATCTCGACGAAGACCAACGCGGTCGTGAACCGCAATCGTCCGTCGTATCAACTCTCGTGGCTGCGGCGTGTCGAGAAGCGCACGCCGATCGTGCTCAGCTCGCTGCATCTCGGAGGCGTGAAGCTGCTGCATCTCCCCGCCGAGTCGTTCATCGAATACCAACTCCGCGCCCAGAGCTTTGCGAAAGAGAGCTTCGTCTGCACCTCGGCCTACGGCGACGGCGGCCCGTGGTACATCCCGGTGAAAGAGGAATATCCCAACGGCGGCTACGAAGTCAGCGTCGCCTTCTGCGAACCGGAGATCGACGACGTGCTGACCGAGGGTATGAAGCGGATATTACCGAGCTGATCTTGGCGTACGGTCAATCCTTCGTGACGGCTTCATCCAAGTTCAACAACGCTCGCGCGACGAGCGACCAAGCGGCTCGTTCACCGGCATCTGCTTCGCCTGGACCTGCGAGCGTGGCGGCGTCGAGTTCCTTCGTGGCGAGGCGTTCTCGCTGAGTCTTAAGGAAGCGGATCAACAGCGCGGTCTCGGCATCGGTGGGTGGTCGCGTGAGGCAGCGGCGGAAGAGTTCGGTGAGTCGCACGTCGTCGTTGTTCGGCAACGCCGCGAATTGCCGGCCGAGGGCTTGTGACGCTTCGAAGAAGACGGTGTCGTTGAGCAGCGTCAACGCTTGCAGCGGAGTATTCGAGACTTCGCGGCGGCAGACGCACGCCTCACCGCTGGGAGCGTCGAACGTCGTCAACATCGCAAATGGCGAGGTTCGCTTCGCAAACGTGTAGAGGCTGCGGCGATGCCGATCGAGCCCCTCGCTGACCTTCCAGGCGAGCTGCCCGTAAGTTCCTTCGGTCGTGATGTTCGCCGGCTGTGGCGGAAAGACGCTCGGCCCACCCAGCTTCCGTCCGAGCAATCCGCTGACGCTCAGCAACGAATCCCGCACGGCTTCGGCTTCGACTCGGAAGCGCGGACCGCGTGCGAGCAGTTCGTTTTGCGCGTCACGTTTCAACAACTCTGGCGTGACGCAACTCGATTGCTGATACGTCGCGCTTGTGACAATCAGGCGGTGCAGGCGTTTCAGCGACCAAGCGCCACTGAATTCCATCGCTTGCCAATCGAGCAATTCTGGATGCGACGGCAGCGCACCTTGAAAACCAAAATCTTCTTGCGTGCGGACGAGGCCACGCCCGAAAAACGCAGCCCAGTGGCGGTTGACGGTGACTCGTGCAGTCAGCGGGTTGTCCGGCGAGACCAGCCAATTCGCCAGGGCCAGCCGATTGGCGGACGAGTTCGCAGGCAACGGCGGCAAGGCCGAAAGGCTACCAGCCGCGACAAGCTCTTTCGATTGGAGGTACTCGCCACGATGATGTCGATGGGTCGGGCGCGGGTTGTTCGCGGGTCGCTCTTGCAGGACCAGCGCGGTCGGCAGCGCGATCCGCTGAGCACGCAGCGATTCGATCTCTTGCCGCGCGCTGGCGAGTTCCGGTGCGGTCGCGCAGAACTGCTTCACGATTAAGGCGTGTTTGGAGAGGTTGGTGCCACTCAGTTCCCGTTCGACGTCTGTGGGCAGGATCGGTGCCTGAACCGCGCGCGGGTCGCTGGTCACCGAAATTCGGAACTTGCCGAGACCGGGGGCGTAGTACCGTTCGAAGAGCATCTGCAGTTTGATGAGCCCCGTGTTCGTCAGCGGTTCAGCGAGCTGGAAGACGGCGGTGTGTGGTTTCCCTTGGCCGCCGTTGATGGACCAGCCGGTTTGTTTGTTGTCGTCGAGCGCGGCCATTGCGTTGCTGTTACCTGCGGCGAATGTCTGCGTCGCGCGAGCGAACCGGCGCGGTGTCTTGCCGACGATCAGGGCAATGTCGCTGAGGAAAAAGTCGCCGAATGGGCCTTCGTAGTAGACTCGGCCGGGGCCATGCTTCGGCAGACGATCATCCGGCAGGGCTTCGAGGCGGACGGCAACGATCTCTTTCAAGCTCGACTTCAGCGTCAGCTCGTACAAGTCGCTCTTCGACATGTCGCCGCTGACGAAGACAACGCCGTTCTCTTCAACGGTCAGCAGCGGCAAGTTGCTGGTGGTGGCGACGATCTGCGGTGTCTCCCAGCGGATCAGCGACTTCTGAGTCTCCGCCAGCCACGCTGCGAACTTTTCGTCGAAGTGCTTGCGACGCTGTTCCTCCAGCGAACCGTTCTCCGAGTTGCGTCGGCCGAGGCTAATCCGAAACTTGCCGAGCGTGTGCTGCGTGCCGTACTGTTGCTCGAGCTTGATCGTCCAGCGAGCCGTCTTGTCCGTGAAGCCGCCCGGCTGTGCGAGAACAAATGTCGCTGTCCGATTCACGTTCCAAACGCCGGGTCCGTGGATGGCCCAGCCACCGGTCTTCATGTTGCCGTCGATTGCCTGAGCCACGTCGAACTTCTCCTGCGAAAAGTCGGCCGAAGCACGCGTGAATTTCAGTGGCTGTGCTTCGCCCGGCACATCGCGAGCTACGATCGACGCGGTGATCTCGCTGAGGACAAAATTGCCGTGCGGTGTGCGGCCGGGGCCTTTGCTCGGCAGCTTGTCGTCAATCAACGCTTCGACCCGGATTGCGACGACATCGCGCAGATCGCTGTCGAGTTGAATCTCATAGGAATCCGTTTCGGGATTCGAGCCGCTCAGCAGGACGCTGGCATCCGCTTGAATCTCCGTTGTCGCCCTGTTCGTGCTTTTCACGGCAATCGGCTTGAGCGGTGTCCAAATGAACTCGTCCGGCAAAGGGAACCGGTTCGGCAGATCGGCTTCGAGTTCGGCGATCCGGCGGTCGATCTCGGCCTGCTTCGCGACCAGTTCGGGAACCGGGATGTCGAGCTCCGGTTCCTCGGCGTTGTTAAGCAGGCCGAAGAAGCGGTAGTAGTCGGTGTGCGTGATCGGGTCGTACTTGTGCGTGTGGCACTGAGCACAACCGATCGTCAGCCCCAGCCAAACCGAGCTGGTTGTCGCAACGCGATCGGTCATCGCGTGGAAACGGAACTCCAGCGGGTCGATGCCTCCTTCTTCGTTGAGCATCGTGTTGCGGTGAAAACCGGTCGCGATGCGTTGCTGGATCGTCGCGTTTGACCGCATGTCTCCAGCGATTTGGTCGATCGTAAATTGATCGAACGGCTGATCGGCATTGATCGCGTTGATGACCCAATCGCGGTACGGCCAGACATTGCGAGTCCGATCCTTCTCGTAGCCATTCGTGTCGGCGTACCGCGCAAGATCAAGCCAGCGCCGCGCCCAACGTTCGCCGTAGCTCGGCGACGCAAGCAGCCGATCGACGAGTTGTTCGTAGGCACTCGGCGACGGGTCGTTGACGAACTCATCGACCTCGGCCGGAGTCGGCGGGATGCCGATCAAGTCCAGAAACACGCGCCGCGCGAGTGTGTGCCGATCGGCCTGCGGCGACGGCTTCAACCCTTCCGCTTCGAGCCGCGCGAGGACGAACTGGTCGATGCCGTTGCGCGGCCAACTCGCATCCCGGATTTTCGAAAACGCCGGCCGCTTCGGAGCGACAAATGCCCAATGCGGACGATACTCCGCGCCACTGGCAACCCAGCGTTTGAGGATGTCGCGCTGCTCGGCAGTGAGTTCAAACTTCGTCGCCGCGGGTGGCATCTTTTCTTCAGCGCCGTCGGCGAGATGGATACGGCGGATCAATTCACTGGCGTCTGGCTTGCCGGGGACGATCGCCTGTTTGCCACTGTCGACAGCTTTGATCGCAGCCTCGCGAACGTCGAGCCGCAGTCCGCTCTGTCGTTGCCCCTCGTCGGGGCCGTGACACTTGAAACAGTACCGCGACAAGATCGGCCGCACTTCACGCTCAAACGACGGAACGTCGGCGGCGCGAACTTGCGAAGCGACGAGGCAGAAGCTGGCAACAATCCATCCGGCGATTCGACTTCGATCGGAGTGCATGAGGTTGATCCTCTGAAACGGGCTGCGGTGGCCTCACCGTATGTTGCTCGCGGTTTATGAGCAACTCCGTCGCGGGTCTGTTTGGGTAACGGAGATCTTCTGGCCATTGCATTTTTGAAATGCAGAGTGCTCGGAAACTCTTGGCGAACTCTAGGCGTTTCCTCTCGGCAGCCTCCGCATTTCAAAAATCAATCGCCTAACGATCCATGTTTGCGAGTCCTGATCGCGAGCGGCTACGCTACCTGGGTCACTTGAGAACTCGTTGCAATGAACTTGGAATTGAAAACTATGCGATTTGAAACGAAGTGCGTTCATGTCGGCGTCGATAAAGACCCGTCCTACAACAGTTGCATCACGCCGATTTATCCAACCTCCACATTTCGGTGGGACGATCTGCAAACCAACAAGGGGTTCGAATACACGCGGTCTGGAAATCCGACTCGGCTGGCGTTGGAACAGAGCATTGCGGCGCTTGAAGGCGGCATCGACTGTAAGGCGACCAGCACAGGGATGTCGGCGATCACCTGCGCGATGTATCTGTTCAAGTCTGGCGACCATATCATCGCCGGGCACGACATTTACGGCGGGACGTTTCGGTTGTTCTCCAAAATTCTGCCGGACTACGAACTGAAATTCTCGTTCGTGAACATGAGCGATCCGGCCAATGTGCGAGGTGCTCTGACGCCGCAGACGAAGGGAATCTGGATCGAGACACCGAGTAATCCGTTGCTCAATTTGGTGGACATGTCGGCCATCACAGCAATCGCGAAAGAGGCCGGAGCGATCACGATCGCTGACAACACATTTCTGTCACCGTACCTGCAACGACCGTTTGAGTTCGGCGTGGATGTCGTGATCCACTCGACGACGAAGTATCTCAACGGGCATTCGGATGTCGTCGGCGGAGCCGTCGTGACTCGGCAGCAGTCGCACGCCGAGCGGATTGCGTTCATTCACAATGCCTTGGGCTTGGCGTGTTCGCCATTTGATGCGTGGCTGGTGCTGCGAGGGATTAAGACCTTGGGGCCAAGGATGGAGGCGCATCAGCGCGGAGCGATGGCGGTTGCAAAAATGCTAGCGGAGCACCCGAGGGTCGAGCGCGTTTACTACCCCGGTTTGCCAAGTCACCCACATCACGAATTGGCGAAGCGGCAACAGCGCGGCTTTGGGGCGATGCTCAGCTTCGACATTAACGGAGGACGTGCTCAGGCGGAGAAAATGATGATGCAGACGAAGTTGTTTCAAATGGCGGAATCGTTAGGTGGAGTCGAATCGCTGATCGCATATCCGGTGACGATGAGCCACGCATCGATGACGCCGGAAGCTCGACAAGCCGCAGGCATCTCGGAGAAAACGATTCGTCTGTCGGTGGGCATTGAAAGTCCGGACGATTTGGTCGAAGACTTGCGGCAGGCGCTGGCTATTGCGTGAACTTCCGCACCGTTCGCCGAACACACCTACTTGTGGCTGCGGACTCAGCCCCGATAGAATCCGCGCCCGACATCACTAATCAACACATCCGGAGGATGCACCGTGCACGTGGAAATCACCTGCCGTCACGGACACGTTAAAGATGACGTGCGGGCCTACATGGCCGAGAAAGTCGAAAAACTGCTGACCTACTTTGAACGCATCACTGCCATCAACGTGACGATCAGCTTCGAAAACAGCCACGCCAAAGTTGAAATCCTCGTCGATGCCGAGCACAAGCACGACTTCGTGGCTCATGACACCGACGATCAGGTACAGGTCGCGTTCGATCGAGCACTGCACAAGGTCGAGCAGCAAATTCACAAATACAAAGAAAAGGTCCAAAATCACCACCGGCACGAATTGCCCAAGAGCCTGGCCGGGGAACAGTGATTCCAGGGAATTTTCGATTTTCGATGGGACGGTCCGCTGCAGCGGACACTTCCATCGAAAATCAAGAATCAAAATCGAGAGGGGTGTCTTTCATGAAGTTGATGGACTTTGTCGTGTCCAATGCGATCGTCCCGGATCTCCAGGTGACGAACAAAGAGGGCGCAATTCGCGGATTAGTCAATGCGCTGAAAGTTGCCGGAGTCGTTGCGGCTGACAGCGAAGAAGGGATCGTTGCAGCGATTCTCAAGCGTGAGGAATTGGGTTCGACGGGCATCGGCAACGGAGTCGCTGTCCCGCACACCAAGCATGCGTCCGTCGGAAAACTAGTGGCGGCCATCGCACTGGTGAAGGACGGCGTGGACTTTCAAAGCCTCGACGGGGGACGAGTTCACATCATGTTCCTGCTGGTCTCGCCTCCGGATCGCCCCGGTGATCATCTCCGCGGACTCGAGAACATTTCACGTCACTTGCGCAATCAAAACTTCTGCAACTTTTTGAAGCAGGTGAAGTCCAAGGACGAAGTGATCTCGCTGCTGAATGAGGCAGACAACAATCAACTCAGCTGAGCGGCAACGGAGTCAATTCACGCTACGACACAAGCGTCTTGGGAACTTTCGATGGGCGGAGAATCTGTCTCGCGCACCGTAACTGTCAGGCTGGAGCACGGCCTGCACCTGGTGCCGTGCTCGCGGCTGGTGAAGCTGGCGAACGGCCTTGGTTGTAACGTGCGCATTCGCAAAGGCTCAAAGCTCGCTGATGCAAAGAACATTTTCGATCTGATGGGGATGGCTGATTTCGGAGATCAGCTCGAAGTCATCGTTTCCGGAGAAGGTGCCGACGAGGCGCTGGTCAAGATCGTGCAGTTGTTCGAATCGAACTTTGCGGAGTGACCATCGCGGTGGGATTTTCAGATCAGTGGCGGACATTTGCACGAATCCATCGCGCGATCAGTTGCACAGTCAGGCCGTCGGCTTTGTGATGGAGCCGTATCGAGGCCTGTTTCGCCAGTCGGTCCAGCCTGACAAGGTGGATAAAGACCAGAGGTTTTTGTGAGCAACATGTTGGTCAAACGCGGGATTGCAGTGTCGCCGGGAGTGGCGATCGGGCCCGCGGTGTTGTTTGGCGTCGAAAACTTCAAAGTCCAACGGCATTACACCAGCAAGTCAGAGATCAACGCCGAGATTGATCGGTTTCACGCGGCACTCAACGCCGTTTGTGCGGACATCGAAGAGAATCAACGAGTCGCGGCCGAACGGTTGGGTGGAGAACTTGGTGCGATCTTTGGAGCGCACCTGCTGATGGCTCGATCGCCTGAACTGCTGGGTGAGATCGAACGACTGATCCGCGAAGAGACGAACACGCCGGAACGCGCCTGCGACATCGTGCTCAACCGGTACGCGAGACTCTTTTCTGATTTGGGCAGCCGCTACCACGCCGAGCGGTCGCATGACATCGTCGACTTGAAGAATCGATTGCTCCGACAGTTACTCGGAAAACAGCGGCAGGAGTTATCAAATCTCACCGAATCGGTGGTGGTCGTCGCGCACAACCTGACCCCCAGTGAGACCGCGAATCTCAAAAAGGAATTCGTGCTCGGTTTTGCCACCGAGGTCGGCGGGCCGACCAGTCACACGGCGATCCTGGCTGGTGCTCTGGAATTGCCGGCCGTTGTTGGCGTTGGAGACTTCCTCTCAGAGGTCAACAGCGGCGACATCATCATCATTGATGGCGATCGGGGCGAGGTGATCATCAACCCCGTCGAATCGGTCATCGCTGAGCGACGTGAGGCTCAGAAGAAGAGCAACGCGAATTATGCCGCGTTGGAAACCGAACGAACGGCCGAGCCGATCACGGCCGATGGCGTACGCATTCAAATGCTGGGCAACATCGAGTTTCCGACCGAAACCGCGCACTGCCTCGAGCGCGGGGCGGACGGCATCGGCCTGTACCGCACCGAGTTCCTGTATCTCGGCCGCGATGTCGAACCGTCCGAGGAAGACCATTACGAAGCGTACTGTCGAGTCATCGACGACCTCGGTGGCCGCGAGTGCATCATCCGCACGCTGGATCTCGGAGCGGACAAGATTCCGACCTCCAACGGAATCCTCGCGGAAGTCCCGAATCCGGCCCTCGGCTTACGAAGTATCCGCATCAGTTTGCAGTACCTCGAAGGCTTCAAAACGCAACTTCGGGCGATCCTGCGAGCGGCCGCGAACGCTCCGCCAGGCAGCGTGAAGATCATGTTTCCCATGATTTCGTCGCTGTACGAGTTCCGGCAAGCGAAGATGGTCGCTCGCGACGTCATGGATGACCTCGAAGAGGCAGGCGTCCCGTTTCAACGAGAGATGCCGTTGGGAATGATGGTCGAAGTCCCTTCGGCGGCGATCCTGGCGGAGCATTTTGCGACCGAGGTCGATTTCTTCTCCATTGGCACGAACGACTTAATCCAGTACACCCTTGCCGTTGACCGTGGCGATCCGGCGGTCTCCAGCCAGTACCGCACTGGTGACCCTGCGATCTTGCGCATGATCCGCATGGTCGTGGATGCCGCCGAAATGTCCGACCGCAAAGTCCCCGTGACGGTTTGCGGTCAAATGAGTTCCGATCCGAAGTTTCTCCCGCTGCTAATTGGCTTGGGGATCCGACGGGTCAGCGTCACACCACATTCGATCCCTGAACTGAAGGCCGTGATTCGGCGGCTGACCATCCCGCAAGCCAAAGACATCGCGACTCACGCCGAGTGGCTCGGCCTGTCGCGCGGAGTCGACAACTATCTGCAAGGCGAACTGACTAAAATCTGTCCGCAACTTGGTCACTGAATTTTCCGTAGGTTGGGCGCTCTTGCCCGACCCGAACAACATCAAACACTGTTTTTCAAAAGGGGGACGGGCAAGAGTGTCCGTCCTACTGGATTCACTAGGGTGCGTGCTCGTTCTGAAGGCGTCTGTTTTTCGCCGAGACTGGCCGAAGCTGCAAAGCTCGCGGCCATGAAGGCTCCGGGAGTCGAAACTTCCTGCTCCGCGTTGCGACGCGGCGGAAGTGGGCTGACCCGAGAGCTGCTTTCGTGTCTCGACAAACCGCCGTGCTCAACATTGCCGACCCTGCTCGCTGGCCCGCCCCGTTCGAGTAACCGACGAACGCCGCAGCCAAATCGCCAAACACCGCTCGCCGCAATCCCCGTCTCGCGCGTCACCCGCGCCAACGATCGGCGACGATTTAGCGAACAAACCGACGGACACGCTCGTCCGTCGCTGGCATCCGAGCAGGTCGCCACACTCCGCACAGCAACAGCTCCGACGACCGCAGCGAGCCGCACCCGCAGAACTCAAAGGGTGCTCCATGAAGAAGGAAATGCTCGTCAACGTCCTGCAGCCGGAAGAGAGCCGCATCGCCATCGTTGAGGACGGCGTGCTCGAAGAGCTCTACGTCGAACGCAACAGCGTCGAGAGCTTCGCCGGCAACATCTACAAAGGCCGCGTGGTCAACATCGAGCCGAGTATTCAGGCCGCCTTCGTCGATTTCGGCGTCGGCCGCAACGGCTTCTTGCACGTCAGCGACGTCGAATACCAGTACTACAAACACCTCGCCCCCGAACGGGAGGAAGAAGGAAACGGCCGCGGCCGCCGCCCGTTCAACGAGCGCAGTGTCCGCAACAAACCGCCGATTCAGAACATCTTCAAACGCGGCAGCGAAGTACTCGTGCAGGTCATCAAGGAAGGGATCGGCACGAAGGGGCCAACTCTCTCGACGTACATCAGCATCCCCGGCCGCTATTTGGTGCTGATGCCCGGACTCGCGCGAGTTGGCGTCAGCCGCAAGATCGAAGACGACGACAGCCGTCGTCGCATGCGAAAGATCCTTAATCAACTGCAACCACCCGCTGGTCTCGGTTTCATCATCCGCACCGCCGGACTTGAGCGCGACGCGGCCGACCTACAACGGGATCTCGATTACCTCGTCCGTTTGTGGAAGGTGCTGGTCCGCCGAGTTCAAAAATATCACTCGCCGATCAGCATCTACGAAGACAGTGATCTAATGATCCGCACGATGCGCGACATCTATCGCGACGACGTCGAATCCGTCTGGATCGACGAACCAAAAACCTTCGAACGTGCTCGCGAGTTTATGACGGTCATCTCCCCCGATCACGCCGACCGCGTGAAGCTGTACACCGGCAAGGATTCAATCTTCCACCACTACCATATTGAAGACGACATCGCTCGCATCCACGAACGGCACGTCCCGCTCAAAGGAGGCGGATCGATCGTCATCGACCAAACGGAGGCTCTCGTCGCCATCGACGTCAACAGCGGCAACTTCCGCTTCGACGACAACGCCGAGGAGACCGCCTATCAGATGAACCTCCGCGCGGCTGAAGAAATCTGCCGGCAGCTTCGCCTGCGCGATCTCGGCGGAGTGATCGTCAACGACTTCATCGACATGCGCGACGAACGTCACCGCCGTGGCGTCGAACGTCACTTCCGCGACCTGCTCCGCCGCGATCGAGCCCGCACGAAAGCACTCCGCATCAGCCCTTTCGGCCTGATCGAGATGACTCGGCAACGCATCCGACCGTCGCTCCGCCGCAGCGTCTTCGAGAACTGCCCGACCTGCGCCGGCGTCGGCCTCGTGAAAACCGCCGAAAGCGTCGCGATCGAGGTTATGCGTCTGCTGATGACCGTCGCCCATCGCGAAGGGGTGCGAAAAATCGGGGTCGACGTCCACGAGCGAGTCGCCAACTACCTCAACAACCGTCGCCGCCGCGAAATTAATCAGCTTGAGGACAACGGCCGTCTAACCATCAATATCACGGCTCGTACGGACGTCAGCCCCAACCACCTCGAATGCCAGACCCAGGACGACTCCGGGAACGTCACTCGGATTCCAGTGGGGATTGACTCGAAATCACGCTAACACCCGGCTATACTCCCCGACCCTTTACCGTCCCGAGCCAGAGTTTTGAGGAATTTTCGAGCCATGTTCGCGTACATCGAAAACGGCAGCCATCAGTATCGAGTTTCCAACGGCGACACTCTGTTGATTGACTTCGTCGACACCGCAAAAGCCGGCGATTCGATCACCTTCGACAAGATTCTGCTCGCTAACGGCGGTGGAGCCAGCGTGATTGGTGCCCCGTCGATTTCTGGAGCCAGCGTCACCGCCGAAGTCGTCGAACCGCTGGTCAAAGGGCCGAAGCTCGAAATCCAAAAGATGCGCCGCCGCAAGAATTATCGCCGGCACACTGGCCATCGACAGGGATACACCCAAGTGAAGATCACCGGAATCACCGTTCCTGGCCTGCAAATCGTCGAGACCGCTCCAGCCGCCGGTGCTTAATTGAACCTGGAAATCGCGAGAAAACCCGGTTTTTGGCCGGGTTTTCTCATGCGCGGTCGGGTGCGAGTTCGCAATTGCTGCAGATCAAAACTCAGCCACCGGCTCGACCCATGATGAACCGCTTTTAATGATTCTTTCATTTTTTCCGAACTCGCTAAGCCTGCAATTCACCGACAGGTTACGGCCACTCGGAATCGAATTTTGGATGTTCCGAAAGAATTCATCACCTTGACAATTCGGCCTGCCGATTTATAGTTCCGACCCGATTCTTACATACTAGATGCGGGGTTTGATCCATCTCGGCCCCACAATTAGTTGTGGTTCGATTCTCGTCGGGTGACTGGTTCTTGGTCGCCTGAAAATCACTGTATTTTCAACATTTTCCCGGCAAGAGGTCGCTTTCGAGCGGGTCATGAGGCCCCGGCTCCCTTTTGTTTTTTTCTCTTGGCTGAAGGAGTGCATGATGCACGACGCCAATACGCTTTTGGATGCTGATTACCTTTCCGCTTCGACCACTCGTTCGCACAACGGGAACGGCCACGGGGGCAACGGACAAATGACTCGCGAAACCGCCGTTCGTAGCGTTCCCTCGTCCGGGCCGCACTTCACCCCGCAGACGACTCCCATGAAGATCGCTCCGCACTTCTGCCCCGCGAACGTCGACCCGTTCTCGACGACCGAATGGGATTACCGCACCGCCGCGATCAAAGACGAAAACGGCAAGGTGCTCTTCGAGCAAACCAATTGCGAAGTCCCGAAGGACTGGTCTCCGCTCGCCACTAACGTTGTCGTCAGCAAGTATTTTTATGGCGAGCCGGGAACTCCCGAGCGTGAGACGAGCGTGCGACAAGTGATCCATCGGGTATCTCGTACGATCGCCGACTGGGGCATTAAAGATGGATATTTCGCGACGCCAGCCGACGGCGAGACGTTCTACCGCGAACTGACCTGGCTCTGCCTGCATCAGCACGGTTGCTTCAACTCGCCGGTGTGGTTCAACGTCGGATTGTATCACCAGTACGGTGTCAAAGGTTCGCAAGGCAACTACCGCTGGGACGTTGAGACGCAGTCCATTCGCCGGCCCGACACGCCGTATGAATTCCCGCAAGGCTCGGCCTGCTTCATTCAGTCGGTCGACGACAACATGGAAGATATCATGCGTCTCGCTCGCAGCGAGGCGATGTTGTTCAAGTTCGGCTCGGGGACCGGCACCGATCTCTCCACGATCCGTTCGTCGAAAGAAAAACTCTCCGGCGGCGGAGTCCCGTCCGGGCCGTTGTCGTTCATGCGGGTCTACGACCAGATCGCAGCCGTCGTGAAATCCGGCGGAAAGACTCGCCGAGCGGCCAAGATGCAGAGTCTCAAAGACTGGCATCCAGACATCCTCGAGTTCATCCAGTGCAAGACGAAGGAAGAGAAGAAGGCTCGCTTGTTGATTGATTCGGGCGAGTACGAATCGAACTTCAACGGTGAAGCATACAGCTCGATCATGTTCCAGAATGCGAATTTGTCGGTGCGTGTCAGCGACGAATTCATGCAAGCAGCCATCGAGGGCAAGAAGTGGAAGACGCACTGGGTCACCGATCCCAACAAGTCCGGCCCGGAATACGATGCGATGATGATGATGCGTGAGATGGCTTCCGGAACGCATTACTGCGGCGATCCCGGCGTGCAGTACGACACGACGATCAATCGCTGGCATACCTGCTCGAACACCGGCCGCATCAACGCCAGTAATCCGTGTTCGGAGTACATGTTTCTGGACGATACGGCGTGCAATCTCGCCAGCATCAACTTGCGCAAATTCTCTCGCGAGGGGAACAAGTTCGACATCGACGGTTTCCGTCGGGCATGCGCGATTTTCATCACGGCTCAGGAGATTCTCGTTGATCACGCGAGCTATCCGACTCCGGCCATTGCCGAGAACAGCCATCTGTTCCGCCCGTTGGGACTCGGCTATGCAAACCTTGGCAGCTTGCTGATGTCGTGGGGCATTCCGTACGACAGCGATGCCGGCCGTGGCGTGTGTGGAGCCTTGACGGCGTTGCTTAACGGGCAGGCGTATCTCACGTCGAGTCGTATCGCCAGCAGCATCGGACCGTTCGCCGGGTACGCCGAGAATGAACAACCGATGCTTCGCGTCATGTCGATGCACCGCGAGGCTGCCTACCGCATCGACCCGTGTTGCCCGGACTATCTGCGGCAGGCGGCTCAGCAAGTTTGGGACGAGTGCCTCGAATCGGGCCGCAAGTACGGCTATCGAAACGCTCAGGCGACGGTGCTCGCGCCGACCGGCACGATCGCCTTCATGATGGACTGCGACACGACCGGCATCGAGCCGGACATCGCGCTCATCAAGTACAAGCAGCTCGCAGGCGGCGGCATGTTGAAGATCATTAACCGCACTGTGCCGACGGCCCTCAAGGCGCTCGGTTACGATCAGCCGCAGATCGAAGGGATCCTCGACTACCTCGAAAAGAACGACACGATCGAGGGTGCTCCTGGCCTGATGAATGAGGACTTGCCGGTGTTCGACTGTGCTTTCAAAGCCGCCAAGGGAACTCGTTCGATCCATTGGCGCGGGCACGTCAAGATGATGGCGGCCGCTCAGCCGTTCCTGAGTGGTGCCATCTCGAAGACGGTCAACATGCCATCTGATTCGACGGTCGAGGACATCGAGAACGCCTACATCGACGGCTGGAAGCTGGGCCTCAAGGCGTTGGCGATTTACCGCGACGGCTCGAAGCAATCACAGCCGCTGAACACCTCCAAAGAGGGTGACAAGAAGAAAGCGGACGACGCCGTCGAGGCGATTCCCGGTCGTCCGGTTCGTCGCCGGTTGCCGGCCACTCGGCAGTCGATCACTCACAAGTTCAGCGTCGGCAATCACGACGGCTACATTACCGTCGGCCTGTTCGAGGACAACACTCCCGGCGAGCTGTTCATCACGATGGCCAAAGAGGGGAGCACGATCGGCGGCCTGATGGACGTCATTGGCACGCTGACTTCGATGGGCCTGCAGTACGGAGTGCCGGTGCAAGTCTTCGTCGAGAAATTCTCGCACAGCCGCTTCGAGCCCAGCGGTTGGACGAAGAACTCGGACATTCCGCACGCCAAGTCGGTGGTCGATTACATCTACCGTTGGCTCGGCATGGAATTCGTCGAAGGCTACCGCGAAGCCAATAGCCCGCGTTTCAACGGAAACAACGGACATGGCAACGGACACGCTCCGGCAGCGACGACCGCATCTGTCACCAAAGAGCTGACTTCGTTGATCGAGACGCACGTCAACGGAGCCGGCTCGACTTCCGCGACCGCCCAACTCGGCAACGCGAGTTCGGCCCAGGACGTGTTGCCGGAATCAGGCGACAGCCCGGCCGTTCGCAACAAGCAGTTCGCTCGCTTCCAAAGCGACGCCCCTGCCTGTGACAGTTGCGGAGCCATCACTGTCCGCAACGGCAACTGCTACCTCTGCCACAACTGCGGAGCCAGCATGGGCTGTTCTTAGTCCTGTGGAGTGCGCGATGTCAGTCCCGCTTTGGATCTCTACTAGCCGGGAATCCAAAATGGTGCTGGCACCTGTGTACTCCAAAATTCCAAAACGCACGGGATGCTGCTGACGGAGCGGCTGGTCTCGGCATCGAGCACCCCAGTCCAAGTTGGAGGGACCGGGGTGCTTTTTCGTTGATCTGGCATAACGAACGGCAGGGGCTCGATTGGTTCCCATTCCGTGCGGCGAATTGCATACTGATCGCCCGACGTTGACCGATAGCTTGGCCGCGTGGCGGCAGGCATCGAGACAAAACGAGAATCCCCCAGCAGGAGTTGAATCATGCGAGCGATTCGTTTGGTGCCCTGTGTTGTCACTGGTCTGTTGCTTTCGATGAGTGCCGCTTTCGCAGCGGAATGGGGCTTGAAGGAAGGAACACCGGAAATCAAATCCGCCGGGGCGCTGGCCTTCGGCCCGGACGGGATTCTGTTTGTCGGCGATGCGAAGGGTGCGACCGTCTTCGCCATCGGCACCGGCGACACGAAGGGTGATCCGAGCAAGGTGCAGCTCAACGTCTCTGGGTTGAATGCGAAAGTCGCCGAGACACTCGGCGTGAATGCTGACAAGATCACGATCAATGATCTCGCCGTGAATCCGCTGACAGGCAATGTCTTTTTGTCGGTGTCCAAAGCGGGCAGCCCGGCAGTCGTGAAGGTCGCCAACGATGGCAAGCTCAGCCAGGTTGGGTTGGCGAAGGTCGCGTTCCAGAAAGTGGAACTGCCGAATGCTCCGGAAGACAAAGAAGTCGCGACGAAACGAGGTCCGGCGAATCTGCGCAACCAATCAATTACTGACCTCGCTTATGCCGAAGGGAAGGTTTACGTCTCGGGCGTCGCGGGGGGATCGCCCTCCAACGTGCGCGAGATTCCGTTCCCGTTCACCGATGCGAACGCCGGCACGAGCGTCGAAATCTATCACGGCGCTCACGGCCGTTTGGAAGACAACGCGGTTGTACGCACGTTCCTGCCGATCAACATCGATGGCGAAGCGAGCTTGCTGGCTGGTTTCACTTGCACGCCACTCGTGAAGTTTCCGGTGAACACGCTCAAGCCGGGTGAGAAGACTCGCGGCACGACGGTTGCCGAACTCGGAAACCGCAATCAGCCGCTCGACTTGATCGTCTACAAAAAGGACGGCAAAGACTTTCTGTTGATGTCCAACAGCGCTCGCGGCGTGATGAAGATCAGCACCGACGGCATCACCAAGAATCCCGGCATCACTGCGCCGGTCACGGGCGGTGGCGTTGCCGGCCAAACCTACGAGACGATCAAGGAACTCGAAGGTGTCGTGCAGCTCGACAAGCTGAATGCCACGCATGCCGTGATCGTGACCAATGCGTTTGAGCTGCGGACGATCGCCCTGCCATAACGTGGGGCAGGTTTTCAACCTGCCAAGCAATTTGTAGGACGGGCACTCTGGCCCGTCCTTTTTTGGTGAACCGCCGGACGGCCAAGCGTGTTCATCCTCCATTTGGCCCGTGCTTTCAAATTAGAGGCCCGAATGCTCCGAACGGCTCGCAGAGTTTGCTTCATTGCGATTGGCCTGCTGGCACAACTCGTGACAACTGTGTTCGGACAAGGCTTATCGCCTGATGAGGCCCTCAAACGGATGAAGGTCGCTGACGGCTTTGAGGTCAGTGTCGTCGCCAGCGAGCCGCTCGTCAGGCAACCGGTGGCGATTGAGTTTGATGATCGTGGCCGATTGTGGGTCATTCAGTATTTGCAGTACCCAAATCCAGAAGGCTTGAAGCGAGTCCAAGTCGATCGCTTCTCGCGGACGAAGTACGACCGTGTTCCCGATCCGCCGCCGAAGGGGCCGCGAGGAGCGGATCGAATCACGATCCTCGAAGACACCGACAGCGATGGCCGCATGGATCGCGGCAAGGATTTTATCGATGGCCTGAATCTCACGACGGGGATCGCGTTCGGGCATGGCGGCCTGTTCGTGCTCAACGTGCCGTACTTACTTTTCTATCCCGACAAGAATCGGGATGACGTTCCGGACGGCGATCCCGAAGTGTTGCTCAGCGGTTTTGGCATGGAGGACGCGCATAGCGTCGCGAACTCGCTGACGTTTGGGCCAGACGGTTGGCTCTACGGCTGTCAGGGGAGCACCGTCACCGCGAACGTGCGCGGCATCGAGTTTCAGCAAGGCGTCTGGCGCTATCATCCGCTGACTCGCGCGTTTGAGCTTTTCTGTGAGGGTGGAGGCAACTCGTGGGGGCTGGATTTTGATCGCGCGGGCCATTTACTTTACAGCACGAACTGGGGCGGCCATGTGTTGCTGCACGGCGTGCAGGGGGCGTATCTCGTCAAAGCGTTCGCCAAACATGGAGCGTTGCACAACCCACACGCCTACGGCTTCTTCGATCACGCGCCGCACAAGAACTTTCGGGGCGGGCATGTGACCGTCGGCGGCATTGTCTATCAGGGGGACTCGTTCCCGGCCTCATTTCGAGGCAAGTACATCGCCGGCGATTTGCTTGGCCACGGAGTTTATTGGCACGACATCGAACCGCGCGGCTCGACGTTTCAGACAGCGCATGGCGGCGAGTTGCTGGTCGCGAACGATCCCTGGTTCGCCCCGACTGACGTGACGATGGGACCGGACGGAGCGATTTACGTTTCCGATTGGCACGACTCACGAACGGCGCATCCCGATCCCGATGCCGAATGGGACCGCTCGAACGGCCGCATCTATCGCATCGCCGCAAAGGGGACGAAGCCCGCCGCGCCGATCGACTTCGCCAAGCTGTCGGACGACGAGTTGCTCAAGCTGCATTCACACCGCAGCCAATGGAACGTGCGACACGCGCGACAAGAGTTGGCAAGACGCTCGCCCCCCCCGCACGACGCGACAGCGAGTGGTCAACCGGTGAACGACCACTCGCTCACGCGTCGTGCTATTGTCGAGAAGTTGCAACAAGCCGCGCTCAGCATTCGCGTCGGCGAATCCGCCGCGCTCGAGGCGTTGTGGTCACTCAATGCCTGTGGTGGTTTCAACGAAGCGCTGGCCTTCCAGCTACTCGATAGCCCTTACGCCGCCGTGCGGATGTGGACGGTGCGGTTGCTGGGGGATCCGCAGAAGGCCGTCTCGACCGAAATGGCTCATCGCTTGGACGACTTTGCGGAACAAGACACGTCGGTGGCCGTGCGGATGCAGCTTGCTTGCACAGCCGCGCGGTTGCCGGCGAATCAAGCGCTTCCGATCATCAACGCGAACATCAACCGCGACATCGACAATGCCGATCCGTTCGTCCCGCTGCTCTGGTGGTGGGCCGTCGAACGTCACAGCGTCAGCACGGACAACGGCGTTGATGGTCGCAATGAAGTGATGAAGCGGTTCGTGCGACCGTCGCTGTGGAAATCGAAGCTCGGCAGTCAGACGTTGCTGCCGCGACTGCTGCGGCGGTACGCGGCCAGAGGAACTCCCGTCGATCACGAGTCCTGCCTGAAGCTGATCCAAGCGGCACCAAATGAGACCGAGCGGGACCAGTTGTCTGGCGTTCTCCTGACGGGTTGGAGGGAAGCCCCGCGAAAGTCGCCGTCGGAACCGGCTCCATTGTCGTCCGGGCTGGCGGCACACGTTTTAGCTCGATGGAACATGAAACCGGACGACAACGCATTACTCGCATTCGCGTTGGCACTGAGAGAGCCGGCTGCCTACTCGCGAACGTTGAGGGAGATTCTGAATTCGCAAACGAATGCGAATCGTCGTGTCGCCCTTTTGGGTTTGTTCGCCGATTGCGTGGAACCGGATTCTGTCGAGCCATTGTTGGGTTTGACTGTCATGTCGAACGAGCCAGAGTCGGTTCGTTCGGCTGCGCTTGCAACCGTGTCACGCGTGAGTAGCGAGGAGGTCACCTCACGTTTGCTGACGGAATTCTCGCTGTTTCCGCCAAATCTCAAGACTCAAGGCATCGACGTACTGCTCAGCCGCAAAGCCTCGGCCGCCGCGCTGTTGAAGCAAGTCGATCGCGGCGACCTCAAGCCGAGCGAACTGTCCGTCGATCAAGTCCGTCGCTTCGCGTTGTTCGAGGATGCGGAAGTCGGTGCGCTGGTCACCAAGCATTGGGGCAAACTCAACGCGGCGACTCGCGAAGAAAAACTTGCCGAGGTGCGACGGCTCAACAACGACCTGCGAGCGACTGGCGGAAATATCGAAGCCGGCAAGGCGGTCTTTAAGAAACACTGTGCAGCGTGCCATCAGATTTTTGGCGAAGGGACGAAGCTCGGCCCGGACCTGACGGCGGCCAATCGGAAGGATCGCGATTACCTGCTCATCAGTCTGGTCGATCCCAGCGTCGTCATCCGCAAGGAGTTCTTGTCTCACATCGTGCAGACGCGTGACGGCCGAGTCCTCAACGGCTTGGTCATCGAACGGAACGACGCCGGGCTGACGATCGCCAACGCGAAGAACGAACGAGTCACGCTGGCGATCGCGGATATCGAAGAGCTGCGTGAGTCGCCGATCTCGCTGATGCCGGACGATTTGTATCGTCAGCTCAAGCCGCAGGAGTTGCGGGATCTGTTTGCGTACCTCGCGAAGGATTGAGCGTTGGGCTAACGTGGATGTTGCGCCTTGCGTCGCAGAGGGATTCGGATGCGAGACGCATCCACCACGCAGAAGGATTGCGGCATGAATGCAACCACGTTGGACGATGTCCTGCGGATTTACGGCATCGAGAATTGGGGAGCGGGCTACTTCTCGATCAATCGAGACGGGCATCTCGCCGTGCATCCGGCGAAGGGGGACGCGCGCGTCGCCGACGTCTACGAACTGGTGCGTGAGTTGATCGACAAGCGAAAACTCGCGCCGCCGTTCATGCTCCGATTTCCGCAGATTCTGGCGGCTCAATTGCAGCGACTGTGCCTGGCCTACGAATCCGCGGCGAAGCAGTTCGAGTACACCGGCGGGCACTTCCCGGTCTTCCCGATGAAAGTCAATCCGCGGCGCGAGGTCGTCGAGGAATTTCTCCGCGAGGGGCGGAAGCAAAGCGTCGGAGTCGAGTGCGGATCGAAGGCGGAGTTGTATGCCGCGCTCTCGCTCGAACAGCCGACCGACAGTTTGATGGTCTGCAACGGCTTCAAAGACGAGACGTTCTTGCGGCTGGCGTCGCTCGGAGTGCCAGCCGGAAAGCGCGTGGTGATCGTGGTCGAGAAACTCAACGAGTTGAAGATGGCATTAAGGGTTGCCGACGATACCGGACAGATGCCGTGGATCGGGCTGCGGGCCAAGCTGTACTCGAAAGGCTCCGGCAAGTGGGCTTCCTCTGGCGGCGAGTCGGCAAAGTTCGGGCTGACGACGTCTGAGATTTTGGAATGCGTCCACCTGCTGCAAGCAGCCGGAAAAATCGACTCGCTCAAACTGCTGCACTTTCACATCGGCTCGCAGATCACCGACGTCAAGCGGGTGAAGAACGCGATGAAGGAAGCGGCTCGCGTCTACGCCAAGATCCGGCAGATGCGTGTCGCAGTCGAGTACCTCGACATCGGCGGTGGGCTGGGCGTCGATTACGACGGCTCGAAGACGACGTTTGATGGCTCGGTGAATTACTCGGTCGAGGAGTTCGCCAACAACGTCGTCTACACGATCAAGACCGTCTGCGACGACGAGCAGGTGCCGCATCCGCATCTCGTCACCGAAAGCGGCCGAGTGATGACGGCGTATCACACTTTGTTCATCACCGAGATTCGCGACGAGATAGAAACCTTCGCCGAAGACATTCCGACGGCCGCTGTCGATGACGATGACCCGCAGGTGATCTATGAGCTCAAGTCGCTGCTCGACGGCGTCAGCATCAAGAACTATCGCGAGTACTACCATGATGCGCTCGATCAGAAAGACGAACTGCACACACAGTTTAATCTGGGACTGATCAGTCTCGAAGATCGGGCGAAGGGCGAAGTGTTGTTCTGGGAAATCTGCGCGAAGGCGTCGCAGCTCGCGCATCAGGCAGAGACCGAAGAGCCGGAGTTCGATGAACTCAAACGCATTCTGGCGACGAAGTATCTGTGCAACTTCTCGGTCTTTCGATCGGCTCCGGACTCGTGGGCGATCAACCAGCTCTTTCCGATCATGCCAATCCATCGGCTCAACGAACGGCCGACCGATTTCGCGACGCTGGTCGATGTGACCTGTGACTCTGACGGCTGCATCGACCGCTTCGTCGATCTAAAAGACGTCAAGCAAGTTTTGGAACTGCACAAGTTTAACGACCAACCGTACTTCGTTGCGCTGTTTCTGACCGGAGCGTACCAGGAGGTCATGGGAAGCCATCACAACCTCTTCGGGCATTCGACTGAGGCTCAGGTCGTAATCGACACGGATGGCCGGTATCACATCACGAAGCTGATCGCCGGCAGCCGAATCGCTGACATGCTCAGCTTTGCCAAGTATGACAAGCAACAATGCCTGGAGAATTTCCAGCGGCAGATCGCGGCTCAAGTCACCGCCGGCCGCATCGATCCATCTCGCGCCACCGAGTCGGTGAAGCAGTACGAGTTAGCCGCGAACGGTTCGACCTATTTGGAGTGATCGTCATGGCCACGACCGGTTCACCGTTTTCTGCTCAGCCGTACCAAGGAATAGCGACTTTCGGTCGGCGTCCACACACGCGCGAGTTGTCGGGAGTGGACGTTGCGATCCTCGGCGTGCCATACGACAGCTCGACGTCATACCGCAGCGGAGCACGCTTCGGTCCGCGAGCGATCCGCGAGCAGTCGCTGTTGCTGTGGGGCTACAACAACGCGCAGCAAGTCGCTCCGTTCGAGGTGCTCAACGTCGTCGATTATGGCGACGTCGACATCATCCCGGTCGACATCCGCGCCACACATCAAGCGATCGAGCAAACCGCCACGACGATCCAGCAAGCAGGACTGCGGCTGATCTCGTTGGGAGGCGATCATTCCATCAGTCTGCCTCTGCTGCGAGCGCATCACAAACAGCACGGCCCACTGGCGGTCGTCCATTTCGACGCGCATCCCGACACCTGGGATGAGGAGTATCCGACTTTCAAATACAGCCATGGAACGCCGTTTCGCCGTGCTCTCGAAGAAGGCCTCATCGACACCGCCGCCTATTTACAGATCGGCATTCGAGGCCCAACCGCCGGCCCGCAGGATTACGCTGATGCCCGACAACTTGGCGGTCGGCTGATCACTTTTGACGAAGCCACGGAACTGGGGCCAAGTCGACTTCTCGCGGAGATTCACCAGCGAGTCGAGCAGCGTCCGCTGTACGTCACGCTCGACATCGACGCGATTGATCCCGCCTTCGCTCCCGGCACAGGGACTCCGGAAGTCGGCGGATTCTCCAGCTATCAGATGCTGCAACTGCTGCGCGGGCTGAGCGACTTGAATCTGGTCGGAGCCGATCTTGTCGAAGTCTCGCCGCCGTTCGACTCACAACACATCACCGCGATCTTGGCCGCGAACCTGGTGTTCGAGCTACTCTCTGTGATGGCTCGCAAACCCACGAAGCGAATTTGAAGAACATGCACATCATTTTTTTCGACATCGATGGAACTCTCCTGCACTCCGGTGGCGCGGGCCAGGGAGGCCTTGAGCGCGCGTTGGAGTTGGCATTCGGGGTGACCGCTCCGACGGACGGCATTCCAACGGCGGGGCGAACCGATCGCGGGATCGGTCGCGATCTGATCCGGTTCCACGGCCTGGAAGAATCCGATTCCACGCATGCACGGTTGCAGGAGACATACTTGAGAGTGCTGCCGGGCGAATTGGCTCGGCGACAAGGAACCGTCTATCCCGGCGTGCGCGATTTGCTTTCGCGGTTGAGCAGTCGCGAAGACGTGCGCCTCGGATTGCTTACCGGCAACTACCGCGAGGCGGCTTGGCACAAGCTACGACACTTCGGGTTGGCGGAGCACTTTTCGTTCGGCGGTTTCGGCGATGATCATGCCGACCGCGATGATGTCGCGCGACAAGCGCTGACGGCAGCGGCAGAGCATCATGCTCCGGAAACAATCAATCGCAACAAGCTATGGGTCATTGGGGACACGCCAGCGGATGTTCGTTGCGGTCGGGCAATTGGAGCGCGAGTCATTGCTGTCGCCACTGGCAGCTACTCGATCGACGAACTCAGATTGTCTGATCCGGATCATCTCTTTGCTGATTTCGCGGATGTCGAAACGGTCCTGTCGCTTTGGCCTTCCTCAGAGCGCGGCTGATTGACACTCTTCTTGCGCCTCATACAATCACATGCTTTCTCACAGCCGATTTCAGGGGTTTTCCGTGGACGAAGCGATCCAAAAAGCGAAGGTGCTGATCGAGGCACTGGCTTGGATTCGCCGGTTCCGGGGGAAGCATGTCGTCATCAAATTGGGAGGAAGCGCGCTCGAAGAGCGAGACGCCGTGCGCAGCTTTCTGACCGATGTGATCTTTCTGCAATCGGTCGGGCTACGGCCAATCCTGGTGCATGGGGGCGGCAAAGACATCGACAAGGCGATGGCGGCAGCAGGCATCGCACCTCGCAAAGTACAGGGGCGGCGGTTCACGGATGCCGCAACGCTGGAGATCGTCGCACAGGTGTTGGCCGGAGACATCTGCGGCGGGCTCGTCAACGAGATTCGACGACAAGGTGGCAACGCAATCGGGTTGAGTTATCGGACTCAGAATTGCCTGATCGGAAAAAAACTGGAACTCCCGAGCAACGACGGGCCCGTGGATCTGGGATTCGTTGGCGAGGTGGTCGATATTGACCGTGGTTTTTTGGACGATGTCTGCTCGGCGGGGGTCATTCCGGTGGTGCCGTCCGTTGCTGTCGATGCGTCGGGGCAGATGCTCAACGTCAACGCAGATACGGCCGCGGCGGCGATCGCTCGAATACTCAAGGCCGAGAAGCTGGTCTTCGTCAGCGACGTGCCGGGCATCTTTTTGGATCGGAAAAATCCGGCGACATTGCAGTCGCATCTGACGGCGATCCGTTGTCGCGAACTGATCCGCGACGGCATCATCGACGCCGGAATGGTGCCGAAAGTGGAAGCCGCGCTGGAGGCGCTGCAAGCCGGCGTCGGGAAAGTTCACGTCGTGGACGGTCGTATGCCGCACTCGGTGCTGCTAGAGATTTACTCTGACACTGGCGTGGGCACGGAGATCGTGCTCTGATGGTTGCCGCTTCTGGAGTGCGGCGGATCTCGCCGCTTTTCTTTTTTATGGAATGTCATGTTGTTGGTTTTGTGAGAGGAGATTCCCGTGGACGCCGCAGCGACTCGAAGTAGTGCTCAGACCATCGAACAGTTCGAGAAGTTCGTGATTCCGAACTATCGCCGCTATCCGATCAGTCTGGTGCGCGGCGAAGGTTCGTACGTCTGGGATGCCGAAGGGAAACGCTACCTCGATTTGTTTCCCGGTTGGGGCTGCAACATCCTCGGCTACTGTCCACCGCGAGTCATCCGGGCGATTCAGGAACAGGCCACAAAGCTGATTCACGTCCCGAACACCTGGTACACCGAGGCTCAAGGGGACTTCGCGGAGATGCTCTCGACGCGGGGCTTCGGGAAGGCGTTTTTCTGCAACAGCGGCGCGGAAGCAAATGAGGCAGCGATCAAGCTGGCTCGACTGCATGCACGCGACGGGCGGTACAAGGTCATCAGCTTCGAGAACAGCTTTCACGGACGAACGTTTGCAACGGTGACGGCGACAGCTCAGCCGAAGTACCACGATGGTCTCGGCCCGTTGCTGGCGGGATTTCGATACGCCCCGCACAACGATCTCGACGCGGTGGCGAAACTGCTCGACCGCGAAACCTGTGCGATCATCATTGAGCCGGTGCAAGGTGAGGGAGGCATCAACCTCCCGATGGAAGGCTACCTGCAAGGACTGCGAAGACTCGCCGACGAGAACGGTTGCTTGCTGATCTTCGACGAAGTGCAGACCTGCATGGGCCGTACCGGAACATGGTACGGATACCAGCAATTCGGAGTTCAGCCCGACATGATCTCGCTGGCCAAAGGGCTGGCGGGCGGTGTCGCTGCCGGAGCGATCCTCTGCAAGAACGAACTCGCTCCTGATCTGCGTCCCGGTATGCATGCCAGCACCTTCGGAGGAAATCCGCTGGCAATGGCGGCCGGTGTCGCCACGATTCAAACCATCGAAGAAGACGGCCTGCTGGCGAACTGCCAAGCGATGTCCGATCGCTTTCGGTCACACTTGGAGAAGCTCAAGGCTGAGTTGCCGATCATCTCGCAACTGCGAATCCTTGGGATGATGATCGGTCTCGACCTGAGCATCCCGTCCACACCGGCCGTCGCCAAGTGCATGGAGCGGGGACTGCTGATCAATGCGACTCACGATACCGTTGTCCGCCTGTTGCCGCCTCTGAATGTCACCGCCGAGCAAGTCGACGAGGGCTGTCACGTGTTGGCGACAGTGCTGCAAGAAATGGCGAACGAAGTGTGATGAACGTTTCAATTTCCAAAACCCAATGTCCAAGGAATGTCCAATGACAAAGCACCAATGACCAAAAAGAGCAGCGATCCAATCCACCTTCCGTAATTAGAGGTTGCGATTTGGTCATTGATTGGACATTGGCATTTGATCCTTGGGCCTTCTTGATCGGCATCTGTCGCTTGGCCCGATCAACTATGAAACATCTCACGTCACTTTTGAATTTGTCCGTGGACGACGTCCACGCGATTTTGGCGAAGTCGCATGAACTGAAGGCCGGCTGGAAACGCGGTGAGCGGCCAGCTCTGCTGCAAGGCCGCTACTTGACGCAGGTCTTCGAAAAGCCGTCGTTACGTACGCGAGTCAGCTTTGATGCCGCGATGGCACAGCTCGGTGGGACCGGGAATTTTCTGAGCGGCCAGGATGCCGGACTAAGCGGACGCGAATCGCTCGCAGATGTCGCCCGCGTCATTAGCGGCTATTCCGATGCGGTCGTGCTGCGCACTTTTTCTCAAAAGCTGATCGAAGACTTCTCGTCGCATTCGCGCTGTCCGGTGATCAATGGCTTGTCCGACGACGATCATCCTTGCCAAGCGTTGACGGACATCCTGACGCTGCAAGAGGTCTGGGGAGACGTCCAAGGCAAGCGGCTGGTCTTCGTCGGCGACGGGAACAATGTGGCGAATTCGCTGGCGATGATCGTATCGATGCTGGGCATGTCGATGACCGTGTGTGCTCCGCGCGACTTCGAATTGGACGAAGCCTTGTTGCAAGCGATTCGGCTGACATTTCCAAATTGTGATATCACCCAACTGACAGATCCGGTTGCCGCAGTCTCGACCGCGGACGTCGTCTACACGGACGTCTGGGCGAGCATGGGCCAGGAATCGGAAGCGGATCGCCGCAGTCGCATTTTCTTCCCGTACCAAGTCAACGCACGACTGATGTCGAAGGCTCCCAGCGGCTGCTTGTTCATGCACGATCTGCCGGCTCGACGAGGTAAGGAAGTCACCGACGACGTCATCGACGGTCCAAACAGCATCGTGTTCCAGCAGGCAGAAAATCGCATGCACCTCGCCAAGGGATTGTTGGTCTGGCTGCTCGGTTGAAGCCGCGGCTTGCGATTCGATTCCAGCGCCAAATACTCTCTCCGCCGATGCCTTCTGAGGGACGGTTATGACTCAAGATCATCACGACATCGACCCCAACACGCTGGAACGAGACGACACGATCATCTCCACGGCGCTCAATTGGTCGTTGATCGTGTTGTTTTTTCTGGGAGCGGTCGGTGGTACCGTAGCATTTTTGTATCTTCAAAAACCGGTGGCAGTTGTCATTCCTGCGCCGCCCCTCCCCCCCCCTCCACCAGCTCGCGTGAAGCTGGAAACTCCGGAGATTCTCTTCACCGACATCACCGTTGAGTCTGGCGTCAAGTTTGTCCACGAGAACGGAGCGTATGGCGACAAGCTGTTGCCAGAAACAATGGGCAGCGGCTGCGCGTTCTGCGACTACGACGGCGACGGCGATCAAGATATTGTCTTCGTCAACTCCTGCCGCTGGCCGTGGGATCCGCGTGACATCGCCAAAGATCGGCCGCAGCCGACGCAGGCAGTGTATCGCAACGACGGACAGTGCCGATTCGTCGACGTAACGAAGGAGGTCGGACTCGACGTAACCTTCTACGGCATGGGTGTCGCCTGCGGAGACTACGACAACGACGGCGATACGGACTTGTTTTTCACGGCGGTCGGCCGAAATCGGCTGTTTCGCAACGACGGCGGCAAATTTGTCGACGTGACCAGTGACGCCGGGATTGGAGGTGTCGATTCGCAGTGGAGTACTGGTGCCGGCTGGTTCGACTACGACAACGACGGCGATCTCGACCTGTTTGTCGCCAACTACATTGAATGGACCAAGGAGAACGACCTCTCGCAAAAGTTCACGCTCATCGGGGGTGGTCGCGGCTATGGGCGGCCACAGCCGTTTCATGGCGTCTTCCCGTACCTCTATCGCAACGACGGCGAAGGAAAGTTCGCCGACGTTTCCAAAGAAGTTGGCATCCAAGTCTTGAATGCTGCGTCAAACGAACCAACGGCGAAGTCATTAGGCATCACCTTCGCTGACCTGGATGCCGATGGTCAAATGGACGTCGTGATCGCCAACGACACCGTGCAGAATTTTCTGCTGCACAACCTTGGCGGCACATTTGAAGAGATCGGGGCACAGTCTGGAGTGGCGTTCGACTTGGATGGCAACGCACGCGGAGCGATGGGCATCGATACGGCCTGGTTTCGCAACAGTGCCGCGCTGGGCATTGCAATCGGAAATTTCTCGAACGAGATGACCGCCCTGTATGTGACCAAGTCGAACGATCTGCAATTTCGCGACGAAGCGGTCTCAAACGGATTGGGGCCGGGCTCGCGGCTGGAACTGAAATTCGGAGTGCTCTTCGCCGACCTGGATCTCGATAGCCGCCCAGACTTGTTCAGCGCGAATGGACACTTAGAAATCGAAATCAACAAGGTGCAGGAGAGTCAGCACTACGAGCAGTCGCCGCATTTGTTTTGGAATTGCGGCCCCAAGCATGGGACAGAGTTCGAGCTGGTTCTTTCCGCCAAGTGCGGCAGCGATTTCATGAAGCCCAGCGTTGGTCGCGGCGCGGCGTATGCCGATATCGACGGAGACGGAGACCTCGACTTGCTGATCGCCAATAGCGGGCAGGCTCCGCGGTTGCTCCGCAATGATCAAAAATCTGGCCACCATTGGGCCCGGTTTCATTTGACTGGCAACGGAAAATCCAACCGCGATGCAATCGGAGCTGTCGTTGAAGTTCGCTGTGGGGACGTGACACAACGCCGCCTGGTCATGCCAACGCGCAGCTATCTCTCGCAGGTTGAGCTGCCGGTGACGTTTGGTCTGGGCAAGGCCGAGCAGATCGACTCCGTCCGCATCCGCTGGCCGGATGGCTCGACGCAAGAACTGGAGGTTCTCAAAGTCGATCAGACGCATCGAGTGCGACAGTCGGATTGACCGCGATCACAGGCGGAAGTGGAACGTCGACTTGATGTATCGCCAGATCCAGTCCCACGTGGAACGATGACCGACCGAAAAACGGGCGCGGCCACGCATTCCGGATCGAAGCAGCGGGATGTCCTCTTCAAGCAGGACGGTCGTTTGGTACGCGGCACTGACGAGCCGTTCGCGTCCTTGTTCATCGGTCTTGGTCGGAATTTCGCCACCGAGCTTGTTGGACAACAGCTGGGGAACGAATTCCAAGTTGCGGTCGGAAATCTTTTCGACCTTTCCGACGTAGGTCTTGGCCGGCAAGCTGTCCAACTTCAATTCAACGTCGCTACCGATGTCGATGTCATTGCGGTCTTTTTGATCCACCAGCAATGTGGCTTGGAATTTGTGGTCCGGCGCGATGCTGCAAACGTGAGTCCGCTCCTCGAGAAAACTGTCGCGGTTTCTGGGCTGCAACGGAGTGCCGTGCCAAGCTGCGAGCTGCAGTCGGCTTTCGTCGGCCCTGGGTTCGGGTATTGACGGCGGAGCGATGACTTTACCGTTACACGGAGCATCGATCTTCAACTGCGCAAGCTGATGCTCGTATTCGGCGAGTTGCTCTCTGACAGTCCTCAGCCTCTCTTTGGCAACCTCTTCCTCGGCGATCGCACCGGTGGCTCGATGCACGCGAATCTCCGCGTGGATCACGCGGAGTTGGACTTCCATCTCCCGCTTTTTGTCGTCCTTTTCGGGATTCTCTAGATCGACGAGCGGATCTCCTTCTTGGACAAGCTGTCCCTCGGCGACGTATTGCTCGCGCAGGAAGCCGGGCGTGGTCGAATAGACGTGCTGCACGTCGTGTGGTTCGACAATGAACATCGCCTCGACGTGCCAGGGAATCGGAACCAAAAGTCCCACTCCAAGAAGGGTCACGAGTACCGTGCAGGTCGCAATCATTTTGGGACGGCTCATGGGTTCGATCCTTGGGGCAGTGATTATCTGATAGAGGTTGTAGAACATCGAGTAAATGATGCCTGCGAATGAAAACACAGCCATCGTGATCCCGAGGCTTTGCAAGTCGTACGGCTTCAGCACGGTATAGAAAAACGTCAAAATCGCTGCCATCACGAAGATGCGATAAATGTTCGCCGTGACTGCGAAGACAATGAACCAAAACTTGCCGGTCTCAGGCATGAACGGGTCCGGCTTCGCCTCGATCCCCAGGCAGTACCACGCGAAGCTCTCACGCATCAGCTTGTCAGCCTTGGGACGCATGTTTGGAATTTCGAGGAAGTCGGCCAGCATGTAGTAGCCGTCGAATCGCATCAACGGATTGGCGTTGAAAATGACTGTCGTAATCGAAGTCACAAAAAAGATGTTCAAGCACAGGTGATGCATCAAGCCGGTTTCGGTATAGGCCCAGAAGAAGATCGCAATGCCGGAGATAATCGCTTCGATGTACATGCCGGCGGCGCCGATCATGATCCGCTGCCACTTATTTTTGAGCGTCCAACTGTCGGACACATCGCAGTACAAGCAGGGGCTGAAGCAGAGCAGCATCACCCCCATTTCATGGCATTCACCGCCGTAGACTTTGCAGCTCAGCCCGTGGCCGAATTCGTGGCAGATCTTGCAAACCGCCAACGTGAGCCACAGATACAGCATGTTGGGCCAGCCGAAGAACTGCTGGAACTCCGGAATTTGATCGGTGAAGTCGTTGAACCGCGTTCCCAGCATCACCCACGAAGCGATGCAGAACAGCGTCATCAAGATCAGGCCCAACGGCTTGAACAGCCACCCGCAGAGCGGTTGCAGAAACGTCAGCGTGCGTTCCGGATCCCAACCAGGCAGCCGCAAGTAAAGCAGGCTGCGGAGCGTCTGCCACACCTTTTTGCGGAAGTTGTCTTTTTTCTGCTTCAGCAGCGCGGCCCCCTGCCCCATGCGATTGCTGTACACGAGACCTTTCTCGTGCAAGTCGGTGATCAGGTGCTGAATGTCGCTCAACTGCAGACGCACGGTGGGCAGAATGCGGAGCAATTCGTCGCGGACTTCTTCCAGGCTCCGTTTGCCGTCGAGCAGGTACAAAACCTGGTGTTGTTCGGTTTGCAAACGGTAGTACTTCAATCCAACCGGCTCTTTGACGACCCAGTAGGCAACCCCCTGATACTCGATGCGTTCGATCCGCAAGTCCGGCCGCACCTGTAACGGAATCGGCCGTCGATTGGACGGAGTCAGCGACGACAGAGCGGGGTTACCGGCAATCGACATGAGCGGTTAACTTCAGAGATATCGAACAGCTGGGAACGAAGGATGACGACGGACGACCGTTCATCATTTCTCACCACCGGCCTGTTTGATGCCGGACGCAACGGGTGCCTTCTTGGCAGTACCAGCGGCTCGGCGACCATGTTTGATCGTCATCTTGGCGTACAAGCCTTCGATCAGTTTCTCGTCAGGATTCTGGACCTCGGCCCAAACACGAGCACGGTGAGTCACGTTGCTGACCGTTGGGTCGATGGAATACATCTTTCCGTGAAACACTTCCTTTTCAATTTCCAGGTTTCGATCCGGGAAATCGATCTGCACTTCCACGGGGTCGCCCCGTTTGACGCTCCACAGATCTTCCACCGGCAGGTACCCCTCGACTTTGACGATTCGCGTGCTGACGAGTTCCAGAATCGGAGTCCCCTGCGTGACTGCCTCTCCCTTGTGTTTGATCACTTTTCGGACTTTGCCGTCGAACGGAGCTTCAATCCTGCCGGCCTTCAATTGAGCCGCGGCCTTCTTCATTTCGAGTCTGGCAACCACTTGTTCATGCTCCGCCTGTTTGCCCTGTAACTGAGCTTTGATGTAGTTCAGCCGGCCACGCTCGACCTCGGTCGAAGTGATCGAACCCGGGACTCTGCGATTGCTTTCGAGCATCTTTTCCAGTTCGACTTTGGCCACATCCGCCGAGGCCTCCGCGAACTGTTTGTTGACATCGTTCTCGGCCTTTTCTTTGGAGATTTCAAAGATCGCCATCAGCTCGTCATCTTTCAGGAAAACGATCTCTTGATCCTTACGGACGTCGTCACCTTCCCTCGGTTCCACAAACGAGATGAGCCCGGGCCGATCACTTGCCAAGGTGACACTGTGCAGCAGTTTGACCGAGCATTTCGGTAAGGTGATCTGTCCGGGGATCGAGCGTTCGACTTGCTCTTCCGGATCCGAATCATCGAGTTGCGGATTCGTGTTGGCCCGCAATCGCGGAGTCTGATTCTGCCAAGCCTGCGTGAAATTATTGCCGGCGACGAACAAGCCCAGCGACAGCGCTACAGCCGTCAGCCAAGGCCACTTGGAAGAAAAAACACGCATCGGAAACTCCTTCGGACCCGCGATGTCGAAAAGCTCATAGATTCATACAACATCCGCAGTCTAGCTGTGACCTCGGAACGTTGGAACGCGAGGTTTCGCGGGATTCCTCGCGACGATGGTGCGGATGCGTCTCATCTCGAACCGACGCGAGGCGCGCCAGGCACGTCATTCGCCGAAGCAATACAGGTGCCCGTTCGTCCGCAGGTAGATGCGGTTGTCGACGATCGCGGGGGTCGCGAACGACTTCTCGCCGAATTCGGCCGTGTGCAGCGTGCGGCATTCACGGTCGGCGCTGAGTACCGTCAGTCGGCCCTCTTCATCGATGAGATAGACCTTGCCATCACCTATGACCGGTGAACTGTAGTACTCGTCGGTTCCAGAGGCTCGGCCCTGCTTGACGTGCTTGCCAGTCTTCGCGTCGATGCAGGCGAAAATCCCGCCGTCCTTGATCGTGAACACGAAATCACCGAACGACACCGGCGACGAACAGAACGGAACCAGCTTCCGTTGCTTCCAAAGCAGATGCGTCTCAGTCGCCTCGCCATTCGCACCCGGCTTGATGGCGACGATTGAATTCTGCCCTTGCTCGAACAGCGAGCGGAAATACTCGTACTCCACCTCAGTGACCGAGCCGTCCTTGTTGCGATCGACTTGCGGGAAACGTTGTTTGATGTCCCCCTTCGGGAGTTCGTCATTCTCGAACGTGCCGTTGTTATTCTTGTCGACGGCTTTCTTGATTACTGCAAACGGCTCGACGGAGATCCGTTCGGTCTCTTCACCGCCGGCTGCCCAGCCGCCGGCGATCAGCGTACCCGATTCCGTCAGCAGCGGACTGATCGACACCATTCGCGAGATGCCGCGCACTGTCCACAGTTCCTTGCCGGTCTCGAAGTCGTAGCCGACCACCCGCAGCGTGGCCGCAATGACGATCTGCTTCTTGCCATTCACGGTCCAAATCAGCGGCGTACAGTAATTGCGAGGAAACTCTGCTCGATCGGTCCGCCAAATTTTTTGGCCCGTCCGCTTGTCGTACGCGGCGAGGAACGAATCGGTGTCGTGGTCCTGACAGACGATGACCCGGTCTTCGACGATTTGCGGAGAGCTGCCCGCTCCGAACTCGTTCTTGAACGGCCCCATCGGGATGTGCCATGTCTGATTGCCCTCACGGTCGTAGCAGAACAGCCCGCAGCTTCCAAAGAGCACGACAACTCGCTCGCCATCCGTTGTCGGGCTGCACTGAGCGTGACTGCCGATCCCATGCACCGATTCAAACTTCTCGTGCGGAGCGACTTTCTCCCAAATCGTCTTGCCAGTCGCACGGTCGAGCGCAATCGTCACGAGTTGCGTGTCCTTTTCGGCCGTCACATAAATTCGATCGCCGAACACGACCGGCGACGAATGTCCTGGCGCGAGGTCAATCTTCCACGCGACATGCTTGTCCGGCGCAATCTCGGTCGGCAACTTCGATCCCGCCGCCGCTCGCCCGCCGTTCTCTCCTCGGAAGCGCGACCAAACCTCGGCGGCATTCGCTTGAGTCACAACGATCGTCAGCAAACACATGGCAAACAGTGGCAACCGCCTCATGGGAGACCTCCGCGTTGATTGGAAAACCGGTCGAGGGTCGGCATGATGAGACGTCGCCCCCAAGATGAGCAAGCGCAGCGACCTTTGTCTGGCCGATGGCCGAAAGCCGATGGCCGTCATCTTTTTTGATAACTTTGAAAAACGAACACACGGCGATCGGCCAACGGCTCACGGAGGCCGGCCGAATCGAGGGAACTCCGATGACCACTGCAAGCCGACTCCGCGAACTGCTGGCCCGACCGGGCATCATCAAGACGCTGGCGCCACACGACGTCTTCACCGCACGGCTGCTTGAACAGGCCGGCTGCGAGATGCTGTTCCTGGGTGGCTTCGGCGTCTCGGCGAGCGTCTTTGGTTGGCCGGATGTCGGTTTGGTCACGCAATCTGAGATGACTGAGGCCGTGCGTCGCATGGCCGCACGGATCAGCATCCCGCTCGTCGCGGATGGAGACACCGGCCACGGCGACCTGCACAACGTCGCCCGCACCGTCCGCGACTTCGAACAAGCAGGAGCCGCCGGCATTCTGCTCGAAGATCAAGTCAGTCCGAAGCGCTGCGGCCACTTCGCCGGCAAGCAAGTCATCCCCGCGAACGAGATGCTCAAAAAGCTGCGAGTCGCTCTCGATGCTCGTCGCGATCCCGCCTTCGTAATCTTCGCCCGCACCGACGCGCGGGCCGTTGAGGGACTCGACGCCGCGATCGAACGAGCTTGCCGTTACGGTCAACTCGGCGTTGATGTCTGCTTCGTCGAAGCGCCACGCAGCCGTGATGAACTTGTTCGCATCGCTCGCGAGGTGCCGTACCCGCAGCTCGCCAACATGCTGCTCGGCGGAGTCACCCCGCTCCTTGCCGCGGACGAACTGCAAGAACTTGGATTCAAAATCATGGTCGATCCCGTCGCCACGCTGCTGGCCACCGGCTCGGTCGTGCGACAGCTAGCGCAGACGCTATTCCGCGAAGGTCGAGTCGATACGATGGCCGACAAACTGTTGAGCTTCGACGACGTCAAACAGGTTCTCGGCCTGTCGGACATCATTCTGTCCCCGTGATTCGGTTTTCCCGGCTTCAAGGAATACCAAACATGTTCAAGCCTCTGAACCGCCGCGCGTTTCTCACCGCAACCTCAGCCCCCTTGATTCTGCGACCGCGATCACGCTCCGAAAAGACAAACCGCTGATCGACTAACCAGTCACCGGCACGACCGTAAACGTGACCCGCGAGTGCCCACTGACGTAATCCACTTGCCGTTCGTCGTCGCGTCGCATTCAATGCCCCCATGCCTACGCTACCGACGGACAAGATCATCAAACCGAACCAGCCCCGCCGAGGCCGAGGGTTAGTCGTTTTGATCGCGTTTGCCGGACTGATCTGGTCGCTGCCGAGACCCCAGTTGCAGGACGTGGTCGTCGACGAAACAGGCGAGTCGGGCTCGACAAAGCCAACAGGACGACTTGCCTTCCGCACCGCCGAGTTGCTCGGTGAGCTCTCCGGCAAGGGAACGCTCGCCGACGAGACCGAACTCTCCGGCCCCTGCTTCGCCGACGACGGCCAGACATTGTACTTCTCTCGAGCACGACCCGGTCAGAAAGCGGACATCGTTCGCTCAATGCTGGGAGAGAATGGCTGGGCGAAACCGGAATCCGTTCGCGACCTGAACAGCGTCGATGATGACCGCCGCATGACGCTCTCGGCCGATGGACGGATTGCGATCCTTGCATCGAATCGATCCGGCGGTCACGGCGGTTTCGATCTCTACGAATCGACGCACGATGGAAAACGTTGGTCGAAACCTCGCAATGCCGGTGCGACACTCAACACCGACGCTGCCGAGTTCGACCCAGCCCTCACTCCCGACGGACTGACGATGTACTTCGTCCGCGTGGCACCGGGTGAAAAGGCCGACTTGTTTATGACGCGGCGCGAAGCACTCGACGCCGTCTGGTCAACACCGCAACCCATTCCGTTGGTCAACGCAGCCGATTTCCACGAACGAAGCCCAGCCGTCTCTCCCGACGGAAGCTGGTTGTTGTTCGCCTCCAACCGTGGTGCTCGATCCAGCGAACCGGGCCCTTTCGCCCTCTTCCGAGCGGCAATCCACGATGGCAAAGTTGGCACCGCCGAGCGATTGCGTGATGGCATCGCGTCCGAAGTGGACGACCTCGACGCCACGTTCTCACCCGATGGCCGCTCGCTGGCGTTCGTCAGCAAGCGTGACGGGCCGAAGCAGATTTTTCTGTCACGAGGCCAGCCTGTCGTCTTACGACTGGCGATCAGTACCGCACACCTCGAAACATTCGGCCGAGGAAGATGGGCTGTCCCGGGCGTCGGACTTGTGATCCTCTTCCTCGCCTGGTGCTGGTCTCGACAAGCGCTCTCTGCCGCAGTCATCGTCGTTCCGGAGACTCGTCCGGCGACCGCTGCGCCGAAACGGAGTGAGCCACTCAAGAATCCGCTCGACAATTGGACGATCACCAAACCGACTGAAGCACCCCCGACCCCCAAACCGTTGAACCCGTTAGTCGCCTCGGCGAAGCTCAGCAGCGAGCCCAAGCCGACGACAGTTGTCCCGCTGAAGCCGGAACCGGTGCGACCCAGACGCCGTCGCTTGGCAGTTGCCGCCCTCGTGATCTCTGCCGGGTTGTTGTTCGCGTTCCGAACAAAGATTTGGGATTCGTCCCCTTCGTCAACCAGCCCGTTGCCAGCATTCGATGCCGACAGTCTGGCAGTCGTGACGTTTCTCGATCTCGATCACTCGCGCATCGTCGAGCTGCTGAAGTTCGACCGTTTCGACACGTTGTCAAAAACTGCTCCGCAGCCAATCGCTCCGCCGTCTGACGCGGTCGCGCTGCGCCTCGCAGCCCGCTGGCCTGTCGATCAAACGACCGTCCGCCAACGTTCGGAAGTCGCTCGACTCGCGGACATTGACCCATCGCAAAGCAATTCGAAGCGGCTCGCTGTGATCGCAAGACAACCGTTGCAGGCGGAGCTGACGCGACCGACGGCTCGACCCGCCGAAGAGGCAAAACTCATTGCGGTCGTCGCGGAACTCGAGAAGCCGCACGTCGTCGCACCGACGAGTACCACACAGCAAACGTTTGTCCCCTCCTCGGCTGAGCGAACGGCAGTTTCATCTGCCGTCGCGAATCAAGCCGCGTTGCGTGCTCCGACTTCGCGGGCCACTCCGATCGCGCCGGCCATCGCCGTCGTCGGTGACGTGTCACAATCGGCCACGCTCGCGCGCAACGGCGCGGCGAATCGAGGTGTCACTCCCAGCAATCTCGTCGAGCCGGAAGCACTGACCGCATTGAGTGCAATCATCCCGACCGAATCGCCGTTGCCGCCTCAGTCAATCAGTATCCTACGCAGCGAACCGGCTCCAATCGGAAGACCCAACAGTCCCAACGAAGTTCCCGCTCGGCCGCTGTTGCCGCCGAGTCGAACGGTTTCCAACGTCGCCGGATCAGCGGTCAGCGCACCCGACGCGAAGGGCCTGTCGACACAGCTTCCCACGAAGTCGCCAGCGGTTCCGAAAGCCGCGCCGTTGATTGAAGAGATCGTGCTCCCCGCGACCAGCGCGACGCCGGTAACGGACAACTCACTCGCAGCCAGCACACCACCGCGCATTGAGAGTCTGGGACCACAACCCAACTTGCCTCCAACGTTCTCCACGCCGAATACCGCTCGCATCGACCTGACGACGCTGCGCAGCCCCAGTCGCATCGAATCCACCGAGTCGTCTGCACGCGTGCTGGAGAACCGAACCATTCTCACGATCACTCGCCGAGACTCGCCACTGCCACTCATCGCCGCTGCCGCCGCCCAGGGTGCGACAGAACCAATGCCCGGCAGCCCGGCAATCCTGCTGACGTCCTCGACAATGCTGGTCGAGCTACTCGCGTCGGCGAACTTGAATCCGCTGCCTCGCGCTGAGTCATCGGCTCCAACTCCGACCGTCGCCACATCATCGGCCAGTGAGTTCACCGGCTGGCTGTCGCGTGTCCCATCGCTGACTACTCTCAGCGGCGCTCGCTCCGAAAGCGAACCGCGATCAGCCACACCCGCTACCGCGATACCGCGCCAGTCGCGAACAGTCGCGCCGGCCGAATTCGTCGGAGCTCCGTAGCCCGACCCCTAGTGAGTCGGTCGAATCAGGGGTCGGTCGAATCAGGGGTCGGTCGAATTCTCCCGGCCACAGGGGCTTGGGCTACTCCGTGGCATTTGCGAGTTTGACCTCACGACATCACCAGCGACTGTTTAATACTGGCGACGTTCGGACAACCGCTCGCCACATCGCGCTGACTAGTTCTTCGCGTAGCAGTTCCAGAATCTTTGAGACTCCTGCCTCGCCATCCGCCGCCAAGGCCCAGGCGTAGGGGCGGCCGATCAGGACTGCTTTCGCTCCAAGCGCGAGCGCCTTCAACACATCGGTGCCGCGACGAACGCCGCTGTCGAGCAGCACCTCGACCTTGCCGTTGACCGCCGCGACGATCTGCGGCAACTGGTCGATGCTCGCTGGAACTCCGTCGAGTCGACGGCCTCCGTGATTTGAAACGACGATCCCATCCAGTCCAAGTGCGACCGCCTTCTTCGCGTCGTCCGGTCGGAGCACTCCCTTGACCAGTAGCGGCAGTTTCGTGATCGAACGGAGCCAATCGAACGCGTTCCACGAGAGCGTCAAATCCCACGCCTGATCATTGAACGCCAGCAACTGCTCGTAGGTCATCCGCTCGGACACGTTGAAGCCAATGTCGCTGAGATGCTTTCGCAGCACCGGCTCTGGAAGCGTGAAGCGGTTCCGTTTGTCGGCGTCTTTGCGCTCGCCGAGATCGACGGTCAGCACGATCGCCTTAAAGCCAGATCGCTCGGCCCGTTCGACCAGTCTCCGAGCAACCGCGCGGTCCTTCGGCATGTAAAGCTGAAACCACTTCGGCCCCGAACTGGCCGCCGCGACTTCCTCGACACTGTGCCCGACGCTGCTGCTGACTCCGAGAATCGTCTTCGCTTTCGCTGCCGCGCGAGCTGACGCGAGTGCTCCTTGCGGGTGATACAAACTCTGCCCTGCAACCGGAGCCAACAGAATCGGTAACGCGATCGGCTGCTTGAGCACCGTCGTTGCCGTGTCGACGTCGGCCACGCCGGTCAGCAACGGCGGCAACAATCTCAGCCGCTGAAACGCAGCCACGTTGTCCCGCAAGGTGACTTCGTCGGTCGAACCAGTCGTGATGTAGTCGTACGTCGCTGGCGGCAGCGCGGCCTTTGCCAGTTCCTGAAAGTCCGCGACGTTGACCGGCTCGAGCCGCTGCGGATTCGGCGGAACGCCGGCAAGCCGCGTGCCATCAGCGGGAGCTTGAGCAAGCTCATGATCCGCTCGCGCGCGAGCCTGCCAAAGTCCCAGCGATCCGGCTCCCAGAGCCACGAGCTGCGAAAAAAAGCGACGATTCATGAGCACTCCAATGGAAATCACTTGATCGAATTCAGATACGCCAGTAGGTCGGCCATCGCGGCTTGATCGAGTTGTTTCTCCAAGCCTTCGGGCATGAACGACAGGCCGGTACTCTTAAGTTCGTCGATGTTGATCCGCAGCACGGTCTCGGTGGTGTTGTCCGCTTTGCGGAGCGTCAGGCTGTTGGCTGTTTCGGTGGCAACCATGCCGGTCAGAGTACGGCCGCTGTCGAGCTGTACGACGTAGCTCAGGAACTGCGGCTTCACCTCGCGGTTCGGGTCGAGAATGTTGAGCAGAACTGCCGCCGTCCCTCGGTCCCGAATCGCGTTGAGGTCCGCTCCGATCGACTCCCCGAAGTTTTCCAGCTTGTGACAGGCCGCGCAGTGCTTGCGGAAGTGCGCGCGTCCACGATCGACATCCCCTTTCAGTTCGAGCGACTTCTGATACGCATCGACGACTTCCTGCCGCCGAGCGAGCGTTGCGCCGGCAAACAGCTTCGTCGTCCGCTCGCGAATTGCCGTCTCTTTGTGCTGACGCAGCAGCACGATGCGTGCGGGATCGAGGTCCGCTCGCGCGATCGTCTGTTTCTCGACGGCATCGAGGAACGCGGTGATCCAGGTGGCTCGCGTGAACAGAGTCTCAACCGAGGAGGCTCGCAACTGCGGCGTTTGCGACGGCCACGCGGCGAGGATCAAGCTCGGCACATCGGCCGCATCGAACCGAGCCAGCGTTTCGAGCGTCGCCGCCTGCACCGGCTGCGGCTGCTTCGACTGCAGCAACTCGGCAAACAGCTCTTTCGTTTCGGCCAGTGATGCGGACGAAAGAGTCCGCACGGCAGCCGCTCGATCGGCTGGAGCTTTCGCTTCATCGCGTGCCGCAACGATCGCATCGCGAACGAGGCCCGCAAGGATCTCGCGAGCCTTCCCTGCCGTCGCGCCTGCCAACATCTCCTTGGCGGCCGGCTGTTTGCTGACAAGGTTGCGGACCAGCTCTTCCACCAGCGATTTGTCCTTCGCGTCCGCCGCCAACAGATCGAGCTGCCGAATCATCGCGGCCAGTTCCGCCTTGGAATTCGCCGCTCCGATTTGGACGGCAACAGTGTTGAGCATCGCTCGGACATGCGACTGTGACCGGTTTTTAGAATCGCTCAACAACGCCGCCAGGAATTCGCCGCGGCGTTGGCCGATCGAGCTCAGAATCGCCAACTGCATCCACGGGTCCGCACCGTCTCGCGCGGCGAGCTTGCCCAGAACGCGAGTCGCTTCGTCGCCAGCAAAGCCTCCCAGCGTGAACGCGGCTTGATAGCGAACCAGCAAGTCCGCATCTGCAGTTCGTGCCATCACCGAGTCGCGGACGTCGGCGTGATCAGCAAACAATTCGGCAATTCGCAGCGTGTGCAAAACCTCTTCTGGCGAGACGGCAGGCGTCAGCCCCCGGACGTCATCTGTCGTTCGGGACTGATCCGGGGGCTGACGTCCGTCGGCTCGCTGGAGTGCAGCGACAATCAATTTCGGCTCCAGCGCCGACAAGCCGTACAACGAATACAGCGCCATAACTCGAGCCAGCGGCGACTTCGAGTTCGCAGCCAATTCGCGCAGCGGCGCAATCGCAGCTCTGTCTTGGCGTTGATAGATCAGTCGCGAAGCGGTGTCGCGATGCCAGCCGTTCGGGTGCTCGAAGAGTTTGACGAGTTCCGTCGTCGGCAGATCGCCGAGTCGCGTCGCGGGCTTGAATCGATAACCGTCGGGGGCGATGCGGTAGATGCGACCCTTGTCCGCTCCGGCGCTCGTGTCCATGTGCTTGAGGATCGCCGGGGCGAGGAATGCGGCTCCTTCGATCAGCTCGCGATACATGTCGATGACGTACAACGTGCCGTCGGGAGCGTTCGTGAATTGCACCGGTCGGAACCAGTTGTCGGTCGAGGCAAGAAACTCGGCATCGAGGTCCGCTCGATGCGCGGTCAGGGCGATGCCATTGCGTTCCAGCCGCGCGCGGTAGACGAGATTGTTCGCGACCTCGCCGACGAAGAGTTGACCGCGATACTCGGCTGGCCAGGCATCGCCGCGATAGACCGTGATGCCGGTCGCTCCGGTGAAGAAGCCGGACGGCGTACCCCCTTCGTCCGATCCGGGAATGACTCCCGACTTTCGCAGCCGAGTTCGCAGCACCCGCCACGGCTCAACCGCGCTAGTCCGCATCAGCTTCGTGAATTTTCCATCCGGAGCGATGTTGATCGCCGCCGCCGGAGCCTGCAGGTACGGATTCCGCGCGAGATACCGCCCGTCGTACATCACGAGATGGACCGGCTCACTGTTACCGCAGACGAACGCTCGCAAGTTCCAGTCGTCGAGACTCATGCCATGCTGACCGCCGCCGCTCGTCGCGGCGATCGTCATCGCGCGCGGCTCGAGCAAAAGATGCTGTCCCCGCACGTTGATCGGCTTGGCTGCCGCCTGTCCGCCCCCGTCTCTCTTCGAGAGAGGGCTGGGGTGAGGGTCCGCATTGGCAGCACTCTCGACCGGCATCACCTCGCCTCCATCCAACCCACACGGGATGTGGAATCGATTGTCGATCCGCCAGCGAAACGAATTGAGCATCCCCTCGCCCGCTTTGTCCTGCCCAAATCCGGTGAAGAGTTTTTGCCGCACATCCGCCTTACCGTCACCGTCAGTGTCTTTGCAAAACAAGATGTCCGGTGCGACACCGACTAGAATGCCGCCGTCCCAACAGGCGACCGCCGTGGGGTAGTCGAGATCACCGACGTAGACCGTGGCCTTGTCGAATCGTCCATCGCCGTCGAGATCCTCCAACATCTTGACGTCGCCACGACCGTGCGGCTTCGGGCTGGCGTACTGGTTGTATTCGGGCAGCTCAACAACGAACGCTCGGCCGAACTCATCGAATTCCATCGCCATCGGCGAGCGAATCAATGGCTCAGCCGCGACGATCTCGGCATGAAACCCGGCTTTGAGTTTGATCGCCTTGAGGGACTCCTCTGGCGACTTCGGCGCAATCCTCGGAAGCTCAGCCGAGTAGTCTTTGTCGGCGCTGTCTTTGTCTTGAGCATCGCCAAGCGAGAGCCATGCGCCGGTCAAACAAACCGAGAACAACACGCTCAACAGCCAAGGGGTTTGTTTCATCTCGTTACTTTCTCTCGAGTGACTGCAGGAATGGTTTGGGCGTCACTCAACATATGAAATCTCAGCTGCGGGAGCGACTGAGCTACATAGGCGACTCACTCCCGCGACTCGCATTCAGAATGTCGATCGTAGTGCAATCGGCGAGACAGTTTACGCGATGACGTCGTCGATGACTCGGCCGTCGTCGATCTCAAGTCGCTTGCGGCCTGGGTAGTGCAGACGGCGGTTGTCCAAGCCGAGCAGATGCAGCACGGTCGCGTGCAGGTCGGTGACATAGTGTCCTTCGCCGAGCGCGTGATAGCCAAGTTCATCCGTCGCGCCATGGACGTAGCCGCGCTTCAGGCCCGCTCCGGCCATCCAAATCGTGAAGCCGTTCGGGTGATGATCGCGACCGTCCTTGCCACCCGCTCGCAATTCGAGACCCGGAGTACGTCCAAACTCGGTGCAGAAGACAACCAGCGTGTCATCGAGCAACCCGCGCTGTTTCAAGTCCTGGATCAATCCGGCGACCGGCAGATCGACCGTCGCGCAGAGTCGCGTGTGGTTGTCCTTCAGCTTTTGGTGCGAGTCCCACACTCCGTACGGCGACGGAAAGACTTGCACGAAGCGGACACCTCGTTCGACGAGCCGTCTGGCCGCAAGCAACCTCTGGCCAGCGAGCTTCGTGTTGTCGGCATTCAAGCCGTAAAGCGATTGAGTCGAGGCAGTCTCTTGCGAGAAGTCGATCGCTTCGGGGACGGCGGCCTGCATCCGAAACGCCAGCTCGTAGGCGCGGATGCGAGCCTGCAGCTCTTGGTCTTCCGGGTACTCGACTGCCGCCAGCAGGTTGAGCTTGTTGATCAACTCGTACTCGCGGCGTTGTTCTTCGAGCGACTGCCCGGCCTGACGCTGCCCGAACGGCAGTGGGTTCTTCGGATCCAGAGCGATCGGAACTCCCGCGTGCTGCGGGCCAAGGTACAGCGAGTCGATCGAAAGCCGCGTGTCCGACCGGGTCGGCCCGCCGAGCACTGCGAACTTCGGCAGGTTTTCGTTGAGCGTGCCAAGTCCGTAATGCGCCCACGCTCCAACACTCGGCTGTTGTTCGTCGAGCCGATGGCGACCGGTGTGAATCTGATTCTCGGCCGCGTGATCGTTGTCCGTCGTCCACATGTTTCGGACAAAGCACAGTTCATCGACCTGCCCCGCAAGATGCGGCCACCAGTCGGTCATCTCGATGCCGCTGTCCCCGCGCTTCCGCCAGCCGACCTGCATCGGGTAGATCGTCGGATACACGTCCCGAATGTTGATCTCTTCGGCCAAGACCGACCGAAAACGCTTAGTGTGCAACGGTGAGTTGACCGGGTTCTCGAACGGCGTCTTATCGAACGTCATTCCCGCGTACTGATTGAGCGCCGGTTTGGGATCGAAAGTCTCGACGTGGCTATAACCGCCGGACAAAAAAATCCAAATGACGGACTTGGCCTTCGGCGCGTGATGCAGGGGGAATGGAGTGACAAGGTGAAGAGGCGATTCGTCAGCCTTCGCAATGCCATCCTCTGCCAACATGGCTCCGAGTACGAGTCCTGTGAATCCCATACCAAGATCCGACAGACACGCGCGGCGGCTTCGATGACACGAACGGAATGTGAAATCAGGATTCATATGGAACTCTGAACTCCTCAACTCCAGAATTTGAACAGAAGCAAACGGAGGTAACAAAGGCCAACAATCTGTGATCGTTCAATCTCTTCGTTTCTTTTGCTTATTCCAGTCTAGTCCGATTCATCGGATCGTGACGAAATCGTTGTGATTCAAGAGTACTCGGACAAGGCTTTCTCGGCTGCGGGTATCGGCGGGATTGGTCAGGAATTGGGCACAGGTCGCGATTTCGGATGCGGTTGGCTGACGAGACAGGATGCGTTCGAAGGCGGCAGTGATGAAATCGCCGGCGGTTGTTTCAGTGAGCGACACGACGATGTCCGTGCTGACTTTGTGGATCATTTCGCTGTTGGTCAGCGCGAGTGCCTGCTGCGGGACGATGCTCTTGGTGCGACGATAGCAGTCGAGCGGATTCGGGGCATCGAACAGTTCGCCGAGGGGACTCATGCCTCCTTGCTCCGGGAAGACCGAGTAGTACAGGCTGCGTCGAAAGGTCTTGAGGGCGTCGGTATTCTCCAGTTCTTGGCCGCCGAGTTTCGGGTCGAGCTTGCCGGCGACGAACAGCACGCTGTCTCGCACGACTTCGGCTTCCATCCGGCCGGGGTTCATGCGCCAGAGGAGACGGTTTTCAGGATCGTGATTGATTGCCGTACCGCGACCGTCGGGGGACGACCCGGGTGATGAATCGAGCCGACCGCTTCCTGACGGTCGCAGTACGGATTCGATGACTCCGACCGACGACACTCGCCGGTAAGCCGCGCTCGTTACGATCAGTCGATGCAGGTGCTTCATACTCCAGCCGGAGTCCATGAATTCGACGGCAAGCCAGTCAAGCAGTTCGGGATGAGTCGGCTTCGCTCCGTTGCGGCCGAAGTCGGTGATGCTCGTGACGAGCGGCTGATGAAAGTGATGCGACCAGATGTGATTGACGGCGACGCGCGCGGTGAGTGGGTTGTCGCGCGAAGTCATCCACTCGGTGAGCGCTTTGCGCCGGCCGGTGCTCGTCTTCGCATATGTTGGGCCCAGCGGGGTGTAGGTTTCGACCAGCGGTTCATTCGCGGCCGCCTTCGCCTTCTCCAAAATCGGACGCGCGGCGGCGAGCCCTTTCGTTGCGGCATCGACCTCTTTTGCACGATTCATGTCGGTCATCGGCTTCGCTTCGGCGACAGCGAGTGCGTTCTCCTGCGCGAGAACTTCCGCTTCGGCCTTGCGGAGAGAAGCCTCACGTTCGAGTCTGTTGGCGTTACGAGCGGACGAAATCACGTCAACGCTTTGGCGAGCCGATGGGCGTAAGCCCTCGGACCCGTCTTGAGTATTCGCGTTGGTGCGGGGGCTGCCCCCCTCCGGCTCGCCATTTCGTTTCGTAGTGGTCACTTCGCCGAACTTCGCGCGGTCGGCGGCGATGCGGGCTTCGAGGCTGGCGAGGTCGGCGCGAGCGGCGAGGAGTTTTGATTCAGCCGCGCGAGCCGGTAACGACGCAGCATCGACGGCCCGGCGAGCAGCGAGCAACTTCGTCCACAATTCGCGCAGCGATCCATTGCCGGCGGTTGTCGAAACGACCGACGTCGCAGGAGCCACCGCGAACGACGAAGTCGCCCAACCGGCGATCCCCACAATGTCGCGATCGGCAGTGAACGTCGGAGCCTCGAAGTCATAGAACGCAACACGAATCGGAGCGGCATCCCCGACAGCGGGTGCAGTCAGCACGACATCGTCGATGACGGCCACACTGCCGGTGCGGGCGTCGAAGCTGAGTGCTTTCGTCGCGTCGCCGACGGGATTCCAGCCGTTGAGCGCAACCGGAACTGCATCGACCAGCAGCTTGTCGTCGGTCAGCGAGCGCACCGACAGCAAGCAGCGATCGGCTTTCGTTTCGAGCTTCAGCGAAACTACAAAGCGTTTTTGTCCAGCCGCAAAGTCGTAGCGGCCGGCTTCGAATTCGGTGAAGCTGCCCGGTTGATACGACATCACCCGGCCCTTCTCGAACGCGATGTAGCCGGAGGTCAGACCTTTGACGATGTCCTTTGCGAACTGAAAGTTGAAGTGCGCATCGTTCAGGATCAGCAGTTGAAAACTGAATGTCGTACCGTCGTCGAGCGATTTGAGATGCTGCACTCCGTTGTGTAACGTGCGTCGTCCGGCGGTGGCGTCGAAGAGAAGCGATTGTTTGCCGACAAGCGCCCCAGGCCGCACGGACTGTTCGGCCTCTTTCGCTGCCGCGCCGTAGGCGGCTTCGGCTTGAGCGAGTTGTTGCTTCGCGGACTCCGAAGCCTCCGACTTCGGCACTCTGCTGAGTTGCGACTCGACCGTCGCGATTGCCGCGCGAGCATCCTTTAACATCGTCTCGACGATCGCCGGGCGGAGGCCCGGATAGAACGCTGACGTCGGGAGGTTGATCGGCGCGATTGGTAAAGACGAATGCGCACGACGCACCAGCGAGTGGTCGCGCGCGTCGTTCGGTGTCGTCGCAGACGCGGAATCACGGTTCCGATCACTCGCTGGCGCGTCTTGCTGGTGGATCTGGAGAAATGCCGGCACACCCGGCGATATCGAACCGCGTTCTTTCACGCGATTGCGTTCGTCGCCGCCGGTGTAGAACCACGTCGGGGCGTCGGGTGTCTTGTCGAAGATACGGACGGCTCCGAGTCGCTGAATCTTGCGGAGTTTGCCATAGTCATAGTCTTCAAACGGTCCCGGATCGGCTTCGCCCGGCTCGCGGTCTTGGCGGATGTAGATCGGCTCGAAGAACGCTCGCAGCCGAAAATAATCCTCCTGCGTGATCGGGTCGTACTTGTGGTCGTGGCAGTGAGCACAATTGAACGTCAGGCCGAGAAACGCTTTGCCGGTGTGCTCGACCGTGCTGCGCATCCAGTCGTTCGGATTGAGTGCGTACCAGTTGCGAATCAAGTAACCGGTCGCGACCGTCGCCTCGTCGTCTTCAGGACAGACCTCGTCGGCCGCGAGCATCTCGCGAATCATCCGGTCATAGCCGTGATCGTTGTTCAATGATCGCACGATCCAATCTCGCCAACGCCATATCTGCGGAGCGCTGTTCCAGACATCTGGCACATGCCGTCTCCCATGCCAATCGGCGTACCGCCACAAATCCATCCAATGCCGAGCCCACCGTTCGCCGTGCCGAGGATCACGCAGCAGCCGATCGACAACGTCTTCGTAAGCCGTCGGCGATTCGTCCGCGAGAAACGCCCGCAACTCCTCGCGAGTCGGCGGCAGTCCGATCAAGTCGAGATAAACGCGCCGGAGCAAGACATGCTTCTCGGCAGAGGGACGTGGTTCGATGCCCGCGGCTTCGAGTTTCGCCGCGACAAACGCGTCAACTTCATTTCGAACTTCGGATTTTGAATTTCGGATTTCCGGCCCAACCGGGCGGCTCGGTTTCTTAAATGCCCAATGCTCGCGCGGGTCTGGTTCTGGCTGCTCGTTCTCCGGCGACATCGCTCCTTGCTCAACCCACGCTTTGAAAAGTGCCCTCTGCTCAGCAGTCAGCGGCTTCCCCTCCGCCGGCATCCGCAGCGAGTCGTCTTGAGAAGTGATCCGCTCGACCAGCAAACTTTCAGCGACTTTTCCCGCAACTACCGCTGGACCACCATCACCGCCGCGACGCAACATCGCACCGGTGTCGAGTCGCAGACCAGCCGTCTGCTTCAACGCTCCGTGACAGGCAAAACAACGCTCTTTCAAAATCGGCTTGATGTCGCGCAGATAATCGACAACGGGTGCCTGGGCAGATGCTGGTAAGGCAATCGCTAGCGTGATCCCGAAGGCAAGGACGACTTTCATGCTTTCGATCCCCGTGACGAGGCCATCAGTCCTTGAGCTTGTACCGCGATCGCAATTCTTTGCGCATCGCCGCGACCGTCGCCGCGTGCGCGGCATCGTTCGCGAGATTCTTCAACTCACCTGGATCGGAGTCATGATCGTAAAGCTCGGTTCCTTTATCACCACTGTTCCATTCAGTGTAGCGGAACCGTTCTGTTCGGATCGAGCGGCCGACAATGCTCGGCTTCGTCGGCGGTGCATTCGTCATCGTCGGAGTGCCGCGAGTCACCTGCGTCAGAGCCGGCTTGTCCCACGCGGCATTCGGGTCATCGAGCAACGGCTTGAGACTCTTGCCGTCGAGCGGAGTGTGAGTCTTCAGACCGCACAGTTCGGCGAGCGTTGGGTGCAGGTCAATCAACTCCACCGGACGTCGGCTGCTCTTGCCCGCCTGCTTGCTGCCGGGAACAGAGATCAGCAGCGGCACGCGTGCCGAGTTCTCGAACAGCGACATCTTCTGCCACAGGCCATGTTCGTAGAGGTGATAGCCGTGGTCACTGAAGAACACGACGATCGTCTTGTCCGCTAGCTTCAAGCGGTCCAGCCCGTCGAGCAACTGGCCGACTTGCGCGTCCATGAAACTGGTCGAAGCGTGATACGCCTGGATCGCCTGCTTGCGGAGTTCGTCGGAGATGTTTTCCTGCTCCTTCTTCGACGACAGAAACGCCGGCTCCGGCACACCCTCTTTGTAGTTGGCCGCCAGTATCGGCAGCTTGATCTTGTCGAGCGGATACATCTCGAACCACTTCTTCGGCGCGACATACGGCGTATGCGGCCGGAAGAATCCGCAAGCGATGAAGAACGGCTTGTCGCGATGCTGCTCCATCAACTTGATCGCGGCGACTGCGGACTTCGCGTCCGTCTGTTCGGAGTCCTCGCCGTCGGCGGCCAGCCAACTGAGCGTCCCACCAAACCGCGCCGGCCCCTCGGCCTTGGGGTTGAGCGTGAAAATTTTGTCTTCGTCATCTTTGTCGCGACCGCGCGGGTTGATCCGCTCCTGCCACGACGGCGGATCGTCCAGACCGTCGGTTCCGATCTGAGCCGGCACTCCGTAGTGATACAGCTTGCCGACGCGAGCCACGAAGTAGCCCGCTTTCTGAAACGTCTGCGGCAGCGTGACATGGTCGGGCACGTTCTTGCGGAACTGCGTCGAGTTCTCAAACACGCCGGTCGAATCCGGCCGCAGTCCGGTGAGGAACGAAGCTCGCGACGGATTACACAGCGGAAATTGACAATACGCCCGCTCGAACCGCACGCCCCGCGCCGCCAGCCGATCAATGTTTGGCGACTTCACCAACGGATCGCCATAACAACCCAACCGCGGACACAAATCGTCCGAGACGACAAACAGCACATTCAACTTCTCCGCCGCCCACAACGGAGCCGCTGCCACCATCAACAACCCCGCCAACAACACGCGATAAATGCTGCGAACCAACATGCTGACCTCCGGCCACGGGAGACAAGGAAATGGGAACACTCTATTCCCGCGCTTAAACCCACACATCAGAGGTGGAGTCGCCCAGCGGGAAACGCATCTCATGGGCACGAGCCGGGCCATCAGGTTCTTGGCCGAAGTCCACGAAGAAGCGGTCGTCGAGCGTCAGCCCACCTTTGGTGGTGTCGGCGTCGATCTGCAGCATAATCGAGCCTTGCTTGGCGATCTTGGGATAAAACTGGTTGTCCCAACTGCTGACGAGCGAATCGGTGACGTACAGACGTTTGCCGTCGAGGCTGAGTTGCAGCATTTGCGGCCCACCCGTCGGGGTCTTGCCGTGAATTTTCGGAGCTTTGCCGAGCAGGCCGCCGACCCACACTTGGCCCGTAAGTTTCGGTTTGGAGGGATTGCTGATGTCGTATTGTCGGACGTCGCCGTGCAGCCAATTCGAGAAGTAAAGCCAGCGGTCGTCCAACGACACGACCAGATCGCTGATGAGGCCCGGCACCGGGAAGTCCCAGCCTTTCAGTTCTTGGCCGGCGACCTCGATGACTTTCTCGGCCTTCCACTCCTCGCCCTCTTTGAAATAGTGCCACATGACGCTGGAGAGTGCCGCTCCGACAAAGCCGTGTGTGCTCGCCGGGTTGTGATGGAAGCGGACTTCGAGCGGGATCATCCCCTGGTCGCCGAGGTCGATACTTTGGGCGATGCGCCGCTTCGACCAGTCCCAGAAGTGCAGGTGATGGCCGTACTTGCCAGCCTTCACGTCGTCGAGCTGGAAACCGGGCCGCGTGGTCTTCGGTGCTCCCCATTCGCTGCTGACCATCACGTTGTGGCGCGGCTGATACCAGAAGTCGTAATTGAAATTCATGCCGCGCGTATCGGCTTCCCAACGTCCGGCGACGTTGAATTCTTCGTCGAGCAACAGGAATCCTCCCGGTCCGTTGAGCTGCTCATCGCCGAGCATCGAGATCATGATCCGGCCATCCGCCAGGCAATGAACCGTGTGCGGAGCAGTGAGTTTTGTCTTGCGAACAATCTCGTCCGGTTCAATGACCTTGTGCAACTTCGGCGCGTCGGGCTGCTGCGTATCAATGATGTGTATGCGGCCGGAGACCAATCCGGGAACGATCAGATACCTCCGAGCGCGATGACCGTGACAACTGGCGCAGGCATTCCAACCAAAGTGATGCAGCTCATCGCCGACGTTGGGCATCTTGAGCCGATGGATGACCTGCGAATAGGTCTTCGACGACGGATCGAGATCCACCGTCGCCAGGTAATCCGGCTTGTTGACTCCGGTACCGGCATAGACGCCGATGACATACCCGATCTTCTCTGGCGGAGATTTGCGAGCCTCGTCCGGAGTGGCGAACGTGCGATCCTCGCAGTGATCGTGACCTTGAATATACCTGCTTGCCAAGGCGAGCGAGCCACCTGCCGTCACCGAAGTTAAGAACTGACGTCGATCCATGATGGCCTCAAAAAGAGTCAAAGGAAGCTTTCCTCAATAGTCAGCTTAACGTTGTTGGGAAGATGGGCCGCTGACGGAAGATGATTTTGACGGTTTCTGTGAGTCGCTTGAAAGTCAGTGCGAAGTGGTGTCTAGTCCCTTCGCCGAGCGTGTGCTCGCATCTCGAGTTACCTCTCAAACAATGAAACAGGAGCTGCATGATGAATTTCACTTCGCTTAGCGTGTTGGCTCAAGAAGGTAGCGCAGAAGGCCCGGTGGGTGCCGTAATCCTCCTTGTGCCATTGGTCGTCATCATTTTATTGATCGTCGGCACATGGAAGGTGTTCGAAAAGGCGGGCAAGCCTGGCTGGGGACAACTCATTCCGATCTACAACATCGTTCTGTTGTTGGAAATTGTGGGTAAACCGATCTGGTGGATACTCTTGCTACTGATTCCCCCCGTGAACTTTGTGGTCGCGTTAATTCTGTCCATTGAGTTGGCCAAGTGCTTCGGCAAGAGCGCGGGATTTGGCATCGGTTTGCTTTTCCTGGGATTCATCTTCTTCCCGATACTGGGATTCAGTGACGCGAAGTATCGTGGTCCGCAGAAAGGGTAACTTGTTCGCGACCTCATCCGTAAAACACAGCAGCCCGGACACCGTTTGGTGACCGGGCTGTGTTTGTTTGGCAAGTTCGAGATCAGGCAAGATCGATGGGCAGGTTGCAAACCTGCCGCCGAATCATTGCGAGACGATCTCGAAACCT
>VGZH01000021.1 GCA_016872645.1 Planctomycetota bacterium
GGCGCATCCTCACGCAACATCGAGCGCCTCTGGTCCTTCTTCGTCCAAGCTCTCGACCACTTCTCTCCCGACGAACGCCTCCACTACCTCCAACACTGCGGCTACGCGACAGATGCTTGAGAGAGGGACTAAGGTGCTGCGGAGTGGTTTTCAACATCCGGGAGAATCGTCCTCACGCTTTTGAGAATGCGGCCTTTGGGGGGCTCGATCATCCCTTGTTGCATGAGGTTGGCGACCATGGCTCGACCTTGTTGGAGATGTGGTTGCAGCAGCTTCCATTGCCGTTCATCCATGAGCGGCTTCAGTTTGGTGTCGGGTAGTTTCGCGAGGCTGTAATACACGTAGTATTGGTCGTACTGTCCGAAGGTCAGCGGCGGTTGCGTCTCCTCGATGAGGAGCTTGAAGATCGTCTCGTGTTGTTCGTGACGCAGACCGAGGGTGTTGGACAGATTGTGCAAGGCAACCTCGGCAGCGGCTTGGTAGCGGAAGCGGCGACGATCATCGAGGACGACCTGATATTTCTCTTGTTGCTCGCGCGTGAGCGTGTTGCGGACCGTCTTGGCGAAGAATGAGGAGTCACCGAACAGGCCCCTCTGCTGTTTCTGTTGCAGCGGATTGATCTCCTGCCAGATTTGGTTGAAAGCGTTCTGATCATTTCGCACTTTGAGAAACTTCTTGCGAACAACCTCGACCTCTTCGAAGAACTGCTGCATATCGCCGCGTGCCGCGAGCGAGAGCTTCTTCGATTGAGCCTCCGTCAGATTGCAGACTCGCCGCAATTCCGCGAGCTTTATTTTCACGCTCGACTCAATCCGAGCTTTGCCAGCGGCCGCATTGTTACTCCCCTGGAAGATCCATTGGTCGAAATGTTCTTCTGGGATGAAGAACCTGTTGTTGACCTGAGCCGCTGCGGCCGGAGGATCGTCGTCGTCCTCGTCGGCCGCAAAGGCGAACGAAGCCAAGAGGAGGATCGGCAACGCCAGCAGGTGAAGCCAACGCGGGCCTCTCTGGGTTGAGTCTTCTGATTGGTTTCTTGGCAACACGAGCCACCTCGGTTTCCTGGTCGTCTTCCGTTCATTTCATCGGTGCGTCGGCTTTGGCGGGTTCGACGCCCCACCAGCCGTCGTCTGCTTCGACGATGCCGCCGCCGTAGTAGCCAAATTCGATTTTTTGCAGGCCGCTCCAGACCGACTTTTGATCGGCATCGAGATGCGTCGCGATATGTTGGTCTGGAACCACTGGAAAGTACTGGTCGCCGTAGATCGACAGCATCAGCCATTGCTCCCACTTGTCTTGCCATCCGGCAGTGATTGACTCCGTGATCTTGTCTCGCTGTTGTGCGCTCAGACACAGGGTGCCGTCGAGACGAGCGACAACGCCTTGGATGGCGGCTCGTTTGCGAAGGGCGGTGCGCTGAGCCACCTCGGTTTTGTACTTCGCCATTTGTCCGGGAGTCAGCGTGTCCTGCAACACCTTTGTGATGGATTCGCGAATGGTCTGCTGAGGATTCGGCTGCTGGTTTTGCGCTCGCGATCCGTCACGCATCATGCCTCCCTGAAATTCAGCCATCTTGGTAGCGGCCTCTTTCAGAGTCGCTTCGCTAGCCGTTTTGATCTTTGGACGTTGTTCCGGAGTCAGGTCGCAGACTTGTCGAATGAAGTTGAGCTCGGTGGTGAGGATCGGCCGGTACTGCTGCGTAAACTGTGGAATCCACTGTTGAAGCTGCGCATCAATTTGCGCGTCGCGTGCATCGACCTCCTTCTTGGCTTCGGCTGGCTTGTCGGCTTTCGGTTCTGCTTTGTCTGGCTTGGCATCGACGGCTTTTTTGGCGGCAGGTTTCGGCTCGTCGGCATGGCTGCGAATGGGCGCGAGCGTGATTGCCAGTGCCGCGACAAGGATTCTGTGGCGATGTGTGGGTGTCATGGCTGTGGGTTCTCTTTACCTCGTGCTGATGTAGACGAAGGTCTTTCCGTCGCGGGACCAACTGACTCCGACATTGTTGCGGTTGGCGGGTTGTTTGGCGTAGCGCTCGGACGGTTTTCCGTTCTCGCCATCGGGGTCGATCATATGGATTTGTGATTTCGAGGCTCCGGCCGGCGTGCGCGGGAACATCAGCCGTTTATCGGCGAGCCACGCGATGTCCGTGGCAACATCCTTGGCGTCACAGAGCACTCGCAGCTTCGGATCGTTGCCCGTCGTGTGGACGATGCCGATCTCTCTACCGCCATCCGCGCGACGCCCTTTGAAGCAGATTCTTTGTGAATCGGGGGACCACGCAAAATTGTGCTCGATGTACCGATAGGGAGTTTTGCCTTCGCCGAAGAGGGAGCGTTTCTCGTTGGAGGCGACGTCGCGAATGACGAAGTTGATGCCGTTGATGACGTAAGCAAACTGCTTCCCATCGGGCGAGAACTCAATCGCCCAGCCTTGCGGGTCGATCGATTCCTCTTCCGAATCCAGTTCGAAATCGCGAACGAACACTCCCTGGTTGTACTTCGAATAAGCGACGCGGCGACTGTCGGACGACCAGTGCGGACTGCAGCCGATGCCGAAATCTCGCACCTCGTCGGTTTCCAAGCTGGCGATCAACAGGTGCGAGGCGATGTTGTTCTCGCCGCGCTTCCAACCATCGACAGCCACCCACTTCCCGTCGGGCGAAATCTCTGGCGAGAAGATGTTCGGGTAATCGGGGATCGTGATCGCCAGCACTCGGCCGTCGGCGAACCGCACGCGGATTTCGTTGGGAGGCAGGCGAGTCGTCGTAAACGGGAACTCGGTAAGTGTCAGCGACTGATCCTGATCCACATCTAGCCGCCGGAAGTACTCGGCGCTCAGGGCGGCGAGGGCGATTCCTGGATGAAAGCGAAACTCGGCCGCTTGCAACAGTCCGTCGTCGTTGGCGTCCTGAGCATGTTGCCAAGGAGCCAAAACATTCGCCAGCGGAGCCAGTTGAAACTCGCGCAGCGACAGCGCGCCGTCGCGATCGTCGTCGAAACCGGGAAACATGCAGGCCGCGATCGGCTGTTGGTCGGCGGTCATCTTTTCTAATTCTTTCGGAGTCAACCGGCCGTTCAAATCAGCATCGAATTGCAGAAATGTTCCGACCGGATCGGTGCGATGATCGCTCTTGGCGAACTCCGCCCAGTTGATTTTGCCGTCACCATTCTGATCGGTCGTGGCGATCCACCGCTGCTTGGCCGCATCGTCCAACGGGCCGAGCGCTCGCGAGTAAACCTCAACCCCGACAAAGCCCTCGGCATCGAGTGTGAAATTGCGAAAGACCCGCCAATCGATCACGCGACCGGTTGGCTCGCGCAACAGATGACCCTCGGGAGTCCGCACGCCAAACGCGACGTCCAAAACGCGAGCCGCCTCTTGCCGAGAGAGCAGCCCATCTCGATTCAGGTCCCAATCCGCAAACCCCGCCGCTTCCAATCCACGGACCTGAGCCGCCACATCACCCTCTTTGAACTCCTCCGCCGACAGCGAGTCATCTCCAGTCTTGTCCCAAGCCTTCCACTCCTTCGCCAACTGAGCCATCGCTTTTTCCGACAAGCCGATCACCGGATCAGGCAACTTCCCACGCAGTTCATCGGCCTGCCCGATCGGGACCGTGACAAACTCCGCCTGAGTCATCCTCCCATCACCATCAAAATCAAAGACCTTGAACTCCCGCTGCAACACGGCCTTTTCGCGCCCCACCCGCTTTAAATACTCCGCCTCAGTGAGCACCGCATCACCGTTTGCATCGCACGCCTTGAACTCAGCAACAATCGCATCTTCGGCCTGTGACGCCGATTCAGACAAAAGAACCGACAAAAACAACGCGGAGATGAACACGCAGAGACGAATCGAGACCGTATTCATCGTTCTGCTCCTATCTTTCTGTCAGCCAATTCCGCAGCGCACCACACAACTCAAACAGCACACCGCCAGCAAAAGTTGCCTGAGCGATAAGCGATGGGCGACCACATTTGTAATCGCCGCGCGATCCTCGGCGAAAGCATCGCTACCGCTTTGAGTGGCTATCGAGTTCGGCGCGGGTCCATGTTGCACGAGCACATCCACAATTACTTGCGGCAACGCTTCACCGATCATTGCACCCCGCCCACGCAAATTGCAGCCGACACGGACACGCTCAAGCTGTTTCCGTTTGCTGAAGGCCGCAACCAGACGACTCGCAGTGCCGACGCCATCTGAACGGGCGAGAACGTCAACACCACCTGGCAATGCATCGGGCCATGACGGTGGCGAGTCGTGGCTTCAGGTCAGCACGCGGCGCATGCAAGTGGTTGGTGTGACCGAACGATTCACACGCGGCCTTCGCCGATGTGCGATTCCATACCCGTCGTCAACGCGCCACCGACCGACGCTTTTGCGAATGGCCACTTGCAGTTCATCGCGATACACGACTTGCCACGGCGCTGAGTTCTTCCGTCGAATCACTCGAATGACATGCCCGCATCGCCGAGCCTCGATGGCAATCTTGCTTCCGGCCCGTCGCCAGGAAGCCGAATCCGCAGAAACCAGCCGCGGCAATCAAAGGAATAACGGCCATCGCACGCATCAGCCACGACATGACATTCATCCTATTCTTTGACCAGATCGTACCGACACAAAGTTACTCTACCAAACTTCAACGATGTGATTGTCGTACGGGCCAGGCAAACAACAGCCACCCATCGGGGCTGGCATGCGAAAGTCCAAAGGCACGCGAGCGTGTCGACTTAGTCTTGGTCATCGCAGCAAGTCGCAGTCTGTTCAAGTTCGTCCAACTGAAATTGTCAGGATAGGGCAATCGCGTCGGTCTTCTTTCCAGCGGCCTGCGTTTTATGTCTCGGTTCGGCAGTAAACTGCGACTATCAGGAGCGACGACGATGCGACAAACATCGGCTCACTCGTGCTCATTGTCGTGCTGACCTCACCGGCTTTAGCCCAGCAGCAGGAGGGGCCGCCTACTCTTCAGCAACTCTGGAGCCGCGGCCGCGCGGAAGGCAATGGGCCGGTGAAGCTCTCACGCTTACCGCTGCGGGAGGCGGACATTGGCTCGATCGGCCCGCTGGGGATGATGGTGCACGGGCATGTCGCGCCTATCACTCCGTTTTTCGCCGTAGCGTCCGTTGCCAGGTAAGCACAAATCCAGGTCGCCAGCGTTATCGAAGCGAAACAGCTCCATACCGCCTCGCAGCGATTCCAAAATGGCAACCTCTCCTGCCTCACTCCCACTACAGTAAGTGAATGTCACGCCCGATTGCTCCGTGACCTCTTCGAATTGAATGGCTGTCACCATCGTCGAACCGCCGGTGAAAGTTGACTTACCCGGTTTGATGTCAATGTCTCCTGGCGGATGACTCGGCAATCTCCCGTTCGAACATCCCAGCTCGGCGAACAGCCGCCATGTTGTCCACAGGGATGCTCGCAATAGGCGGTTTTAAGCCACGTGCTCAGTCTCGATACGGGAAGCTAGCGCGCGAGAATGGCATGCACCTGGCGGATTAGGAATCGCGAAGAGAGTAGATTCCTCCATCAACGCGACCCTCAATCGTGATTGGGACCAGGTGACACATGGTTTTGAACTGCTTCACTCGACAAGCAGGCATTCGCGGCGCGGCGCCACATTTGTGCAAGGTCTTGCTTGCCCAGCTTGTCACAGGTGTCCGCCAATTCATAGCGAATCTGTGCATCGCGAGGATTCTGAATCGCCTTGATGTTCAATTCCGTGAGGCTCTCCTTGAGAGCCAATAGCTGGCTGCGTTTCTCATTGGCAACTCTTGCTTCTTCATGCTTGCCAAGTTTGACGAGGGCTTGTCCGAAAATGTAATAGGCATCAATGTTGGCTGGGTCTGACGCCACAATCTCTCGAAGGATTGGTTCGGCCTTTTCTAAGTCACCGGACTCCAGGGCGAACCGGGATCGGGTGAGTGCGACTGCGTTATTCCTCGTACCGCCTTCCTCTGCGTCATTGAGATGTTTGACAGCCAATTCTTGATCGCCGAGAGCCCAGTATGCCTGTGCGAGAGAGTGACTCATGATCGGTGACCGAACGAGCGAACCTTCGATGAGCGAGATCGTCTCGGAATACTCATGCTCGTCAACGAGCGCCGCAGCTAATTCTTCGACAATTTCGAACCGCACATCTTTGGGAGGATTCAATTTCAACGCCTGCCGAAAATGTGAAATCGCCTGTTTGTTGCGCTCAAAATCCCTGGACATCATCCCAAGCATACGATGTGGCGAAAAATCCTGTGACCTCAGAGAGATCAGTCGAGTTGCTATGTCAGTCGCCTGGTCATATGCGCCGAGGTCGTAGTAAACGGCAACCAGCCATCGTAGACCAAGGTCCGACTCGGGATTCAGTGAGGTTAATTGTCGAAACGCGACTTCCGCCTCAAGGTATCGGTGCAGGCGATAATAGCACTCCCCCGCCACCAACAACGATTTCTCGCGGTGCTGGTCGCCGGGCAAATATGACAAGTGCCTTAACGCCAACTCTGGCATCCCCATCCGCACGTCGATGGCCGCTCGAAGCAACCGCGTTTCAGAGGAATCCGGCCGTAGCCGCTGTAGAATCCGCAATTGCGAGATTGCCTCGGTCGTAGAACCACGCTGCAAATATTGCCAAGCGACCAAGAATGGCTCTTGTGTGGCTGCGCGCCAGCCGTACCAGCCGAAACAAGAAAAAACAAACAACGTCGCAAGCGATAGAGCTACCTGAATTTTGCGACGCATCTGACACCCCCAAGAGTAACAGCATGCGATCTAACGCACATTCATCGAAGGATCAACGCAGGCTTGGGTTTCAGATCGAGACCGTATCATTGGGCCCAACTGTATGCCGCGAAGCAGCATTCCAAAGTGCATCCAGGCAATTCGTTTGCTTGTCTGCTTCAGGGAAGTCTCTCTGGCGGATACAGTGACACTTTGCGAAGTGCAGGGACAATTCTTTTCGCCTCGCCATCCGGGCCATTGAATCGGCCAATTAATGCCAAGCGATCTCAGATTTGGACCGATGCGCTTCAGCACCTGGCAAGTCAGGTTCAGAAGGCCTGTCGTGGCCTGTTGTCTGAATTGGTTCTGAAGCAACCGTAGAAAACTCGAGCGGATAAGTGACGTGTCAGCCACGACAGCTCATAGAAAAAGTTCAGCAACGTTGCCAACCCAATTCGGCGCAGTTTCAGCTTGAGAACACCGTGAACCAGCGGCACCCAGCGCATCCAACTTGACGGCCGCAGGTAAAATTGAAATCACTCGTCCAACGAGAAGTTGATTTCGTTCTTTCCAGAAGCACTGACTGTCGCCTTCAAACCTGAGGCTTTCGAGTCAGCGAATTTTGCAGGAAACTCGTTTGCCGAACCCTCAGGAAGTTTCATATTTCCCGACTTGTCCGGGGTTGGATAGCCGGCCATGGGCCCTTTCGACAAGTCCTGCCCAGTTGCCTTTGCCGGGTCACTGGTCGCGTTCTGAGTTGCAAACTTGGTGATCACAACCTGATGCTCTCCGGCCACTGCGCCATCTTTGAAGTTGTATGTGGTCAGCCAGTACTTACCGTTGTCATCGGTCTTCCCACTTGCCGATCGAGGAGCATTCTCTGATGAAAAAGTCACTGCCACTCCGGCAACGGGCTTACCGTTCAAAGTGACCGTGCCTGTTACCGGATAGACAGCCGGCCGATCATCAACTCCTCCGGAGCAGCCAGCGACACACACGGATCCCAAAAACAACGCCAGCGTTGAACCAAGAATCGCCCGCATTTCAATTCCTCTGCTTTTGAACAAAATCGAAACAACAATCGATCTTTAACCCGAAGCAGAAGGGGTACCAACCACCCGACTGCTCAGCCAGTGATGACCAATTGGTGTTGAGGGCGATCAGAGTATCTCAGCGACCAATGCCCGTCCATGGTAATTGTTCGACCCCAGCGCACAAGCAGTTGTGCCGAACTAGAGGCTAAAAATTGGAGACCGCCGTGCCATCCCGGCGATCGCCAAGTTGTTGATACGTTCGGTATGTGATGTTCTCTGAAAGGAATCGAACCGCACCGTCGCAAAATACAAAATGTGCTCCACCCTTATGCCGCGACTTGAAGCCTTGGCTAGTGGTCCAGTTTTGCCAGTGATTGCAATGGGTTGCCGGTCCATTTGCGCTGCCAACTGCATCGCTCCACCCGGACTCATAGACACATTTGATGGGATAGTTGAGCGGAGCGGTCGTAGCGATCCACGGAGCATTCCAGTGGTACCAACCATTTCGACTGTGGTCGCCACAATTCGGGACGATTTCGCCCATCATGATCACTTGGGAACCGCCGTCTGAGATTTGAGAGATTTTTGCACCGAAGTTGATACGCGAGAACACTCCAGAGGTGTCACTTGGGTTTTGAGTGTTTCCGTGTCCGGCGCCGCCACCACCAAACAGATTCCCAGGTGCACTCGGAGCGGCGGGGCCGTAAATCGCCCTATTAGCAAGATCGTTGCAAACCCCGCCGAATAAATTATCCATCCGCTGGTTACCCATGCTCCCCGCGTAATTCGTTTTCATCCGGTCGCCACCATCGCTGTTGTTGGGGTTGGGATCGGTTGGGCAAATGTAAGCGGGTATCAGGTAATTTCGGAATTTTTTGCCACTGCGCGGTTGATCGTCAATTCGCGGTCTTCCTGCGGGATCACTCGCCGGATTTTTAAAGTCAATCTGCTTGTACAAAGGGCCTTGATCGACGTACGGCAACAGATGGACCAAATAGGTCCCTTTCTCGTGCTCCCACCAAGTCTGCGGGCCATTAACTTCGAAAATGGTACATGGATACTGTTTGGCCGAGTCTTCGTAGTTAGCCACAGCCAATCCCAACTGCTTCAGGTTGTTCTTACACGTTGACCGTCGGGCGGCTTCACGGGCCTGTTGCACCGCTGGTAGCAGAAGGGCGATTAGAACTGCGATGATGGCGATCACGACCAGCAACTCGATTAGTGTAAAAGCCCGGGGATTTCGCGGTCGAGCACGGTGAAGCATCATGTGAGTTCTCCTAAGAAAACTAAGAGGGAGGAAACGGGTGCATGCATCGAAAAAATCAGGGCAAGTTTCAACGCCGATCGCGGAGATGCTAGAATTTGAATCGGCAAATTGCGATTCCAAATCGACAAAGAATTCAGGTTGCCTTCAGGTTGCTGAAGTTCAGGAAATTGGCAAAACCTCATTGGACTCGCAGGACATCTAATTCAGCGAGTTTGACCTCGAAAAACAAAAAATCTGCTTTTTTTGCGTCAAACTCATGTTTCGCATTTCGACCGCGTTACCGTGCAGTTTCGGCGATGGGGTCACCAAAGTTGCAACCGAACCAATGACGCCTGAAGAATTTACGGTAGTCTTTTCGGTTTTTGAATGACCGAAAATCGTTCCACCCGACCCAGGATCAAGGACCACTGCTCCACTTACGGGGCATGGTGGAGACGATGGCCTCGGAACGTGGAATCGAGTAATCCGTTCTGAAAGGAAAGATCGTACGATTCAATGGCATTGCAATGAGCGACGTTGCAACTCTTTTGCGATTCAAACCTCCGCGTGAATGGGCTGGCATGGTGTCACTCGAATCATCAGTGGCTCAATCAGAATGATCCGAGAAATCCCATGCTTCAAACAATTCCCCATCGATCGCAACGATGGCTCTTTCGTATGGCGCTCTGCAGTTGCGCTTTGATTCTGACTGTCATTGGACTACTGGTCGGTCCTCAAATTGCGAAAACCTGGAAGCTCCAACAATCAGCCAAGTTGCTGCAAGATCGTCGAAATGTCGAAGCCAAGGAGCTCCTTCAGTCATTGCGAACGGCATATCCGCAGGATCCAGTGACCTTGTTGCGTCTGGCTCGAGTCCACCGCCGGCTCGGTGAGTTTGAAAGCATGTCGGCAATATTGCGTGAGGCCGCAAAGCAGAAGGCGCCGGTCAAGGCCATCGAATTGGAAACAACACTCGCAAAAGCGCAGGTTGGCAATGTGAATGAGGTAGTCCGGGACCTGTCGAAGCTACTTGTCGATCCGGGAGACGACGGACCGGATATTTGCGAAGCCTACGCCAACGGATACTTCTTGCTCAACAAGATCGATTTCGCATTTCGCATCATTGAGGCTTGGAAGGCGGATTTTCCGCGCGATCCCCAACCGTACCTGTTCGCGGGAGTCTACTTTGAGCAAATCGGAATCTCATCGAAATCGATACCCGCCTTGAGGCGTGCTTTGGAGTTGGCGCCGCATCGGACCGAAATCCGCGTTCGTCTTGCAAAACAGCTGTGCGATACACAAGAGGCGGAGCAATCCATGGTGGAAGCAAATGCGGTGTTGCGAGCGGATCCGACCAACGAAGCTGCGAAAGTCATTCGGGCAAAGTGCTTGAACGTTTCCGGAAAATCCGCCGACGCCATTCAGGTTCTGGAGGAGGTTCTGTCAACGAATCCTCAATATGTAGATGCACTGGTGGCCCTCGGACAATTGCTGATTGAAACCCGACAATTTGAATCGGCGGTGCGCTCTTTGACTCGCGCCGTCGAAATCAGGCCGTTTGATTCTGGAATTCGATACGCGTTCGCCAACGCTCTTGTCGGCGCAGGCGCACAAGACGAAGCCAAGCGGCATTTTCAGATTGTCTCTGAAGCGAAGCAGCAACTTGCGATGGTTAATCAACTCAAAGACTCTGTCAGCAAGACCCCGAATTCTGCGGATCTTCGATACGAAATTGGATGGCGACTTCTCAAGTTTGACGATCCGTCTCAAGGAGAAATGTGGTTGCGGGGCGCGCTCGAGGTTGCACCTGATCACGAAAAATCCAGAGCCGCGCTCATTGAATACTACAAGTCGACAGGAAAGACCGACCTGGTGAGGCTGTACTCTGCGAATCAAAAGTCCCAGGACTGAGGGGGCACGTTGGATTCATGTTCCGACTGCGATTCCAAGAGCATCGAAAGCAAGCCCTGGATTTTCATCGGAATAAAGGCTTGTTGACGACGGTTGAAAATGGTGACAGTGGTCGGCTGAATCTGGTGGCGCTGGATTGTTGAGGGACTCCTGTGGGTTGCGGTTGGGGTTCGACGATCGGAGTTGCCGCAGCGGGAGCAGCCGGTGGTATATTGGGGTGGTTATTGGGAAGTGTGTCTGCGAATTTGCAAGGAGCGGCCACCAGCCCGCTTCCGAGCATTTTCACTGGCCATCCAATTTCCAATGAAAGGATTTCTCATAAATCGACGCGTTGAATTGTTTGCTCGTGGGCTTGTGGTCGCGATCGTGTCTCACACACTTTGGTTTGCAGACTCGCGAGTGTTTGCGCAGGGAGACTACTCGCCCGTCAGCGAAGACAATGTCATCGCGATTAAGTTCAACCATTACTTCATTGGCGAACCGCAGTATGTGTTCGCGATTAGCGACGAGCCTCGTGGCGCGTCACCAGTTGCCACCGAAAAAGCCGCCGACGAATACGGGCTGGCCGTCGGCAAGAAGATGCCGGTCCATGTGGTGGACTTCGTCAATGGCAAATACAGGCACGGTTGTCCATCCGTGATCATTTCGAATGGGAAGTCGCGAGGCATCATCGTCTGGACCCGTACGGATGCCGCAGCAATGAAACGGCTCGCAGTGGCATTGGATGCGATCGGGGTCGATGGTGAGAAACTACGCGCCTTCGTTGTCGCCTATGACGTCGCTTCTACGGATCTCAAGAACAACAACGAAACCTGGAGCAACCTCAAGCATGTCATCGTCGGCAAGGGACGCAGCGACGCAAAGGACCAATTCGAGAAGCGAGGCGTGGATGCCAAAGTGCAGATGCTCGTATTCTTCCTCGACCGCAAAGACATCCAAGCGATGCGGAGCTTTGGCGCGGAGGAATTGACCGATGCCAAGATCGCCGAAATCGCCGCCGACGCCGCAAAGTTCGCCGCCGGGGATGCCGTTCGGAAGGATTGAGCATCGGTCGGACAAGTCGCTTGGGAAGCAACGACGTGAACGCGGACCTCGGGCGACAGGTTGATCAGACAAACGATGCCAGTCGGTGTTCGTCCCACGAGCACAGTTTGCATCGCGCGGCGACGAGTCACTCGCGCCGCTTCCGTGTGATCCTTCTCTGCTACCTGATTTCGTTTTCGCTGCCCGCGCTCAAGACCAGCGGCAACTTTGGAACGCTTTGGGGCATCCAAGCGTTTGCGGGATCAGCGCTCGCCCTGTTCGATCTGTATCCGTACTGGTTGGCTAACCCGGCGTTATGGTTGGGACTGTATTTCTTCCACCATGGTCGTTGGCGGATCGCGGCGAGCTGCGGTCTCGTCGCAACGTTGCTCGCGCTCAGCGTGCCCGTCATCCAGCGCTGGGAGGTTCAACTCCGACCGCCACCACCCGACCTCAGCTCGACACTTCTGCCCGGCTATTACGTCTGGCTCGCGAGCTCAGTGCTGCTTGCGTTCTGGTCGATCCGCCTGTGGTTGGCTGACGGCCGTTCGGATGACGCAGTCGCTGGTGATGATTTGCTTGGGGCAACCAACTCCCGACAGGCGACGGTGCCACTCGAACCTGTTCCCTTATCACCTTCCCGGTTGAATGGTTAGCGGTTCGCGAAACTCGCGCTCAACGGCTGCAGGATTCTTACGTAGTGCGTATAGCTGTCCGAGTCGAAAATGAGCGCTAGCGCGATCGGAATCTGAACGGGCACTGAACGCGGCGGACTGAAGGCTTTTCAGTGACTCATCGAAACGACCCAGCCGCAAATAGAGTTCACCCAGCAAGCGATGGCTCTGGGAGTCTTCTGGATGCTGACGCAGAATCTCAGCGAGCTTGGCAATTGCTTCCGAGTGTTTTCCCAGATTCGCCAGCGTTACCGCCGCCAGCCGCTGTGAATGCAGATCTCCCGGGGCGGCTTCCGCCAGGTTCAGACGCATCGCTTGATAGAATTCATCCGGCCAAACCCGTTCCACTTTTTCTGAAGACGACAGCACCGAACCAGACAGCTCCTGTATGGTCAACCAACAGACCAATCCCACCAACGGCAACCACTTCAACAAGTGGAACGAATTCATTTTCCACAAAGGGTGAGCTTGGACGGCTGCTCGTTGAGCGTCCACAAGGCCCAGGCCCGCACGGGTAGAAGCCTCGCGAACTTTCCAGATAAAGCCGTCGAAGTAAAAGTGCAGGATCGTGGAGGCCCAGACGATCCCCAACAAAGTGCTTTTGATCGTTTCATGATCGGCGAGGACGGACGCTAGCTTGATTGTGCCATACGCGAAAATCAGCCCTAGGTACAAGAGAATCATCCAGACACTGCCACGGAACAGGAAGCGCAATACGTTTCCGACCCGCGAATTGCCTTCGACCCTGCGGCGATTAAAAAGCCAGACGATGGCCAGGTACTGCACGTCATGAAATACCTCGAACATGGTGATGCCAAGAACGAGATTCTCGATTCCCACCATGCAATACCACCAGAAGCCGATACCGCTCGCCAGAATCAGCAGTTTGACGTGACTCTGACGGTAACCACGTCGCATTTGCACGATGTAGTTGCTGCCGAAACCAACCAGTACGACGACCGTCGCGACAACCCCGATTCTCCGAATAAGTACGATCTGCTCAGGCTCAAACAGCGGTCCGCCGGATGCGTACCAGCTACTCAAAACGTTGGCTAATTGGCCGTGTGAATACAGCACCGCCAGGCCGAAGCCAAACAGGCACAACAGCCAGTCCCAATAGGCGGTGATCGCAGCGGTCGAACCGGCCTTGGCATCGTAGATTCTCGCAAATCCGTAGACTTGCATCATTCCGTGCCAGTAGCCCCAGACGGCCAGCACCAAAACCATCGCATTCAGATGTTGTTGCGAAAAGTAAATGCAGGAGACCAACAAAACGAGGGGAGCGAAAATGAACCTCCCGCGAAACCGCTGAAACAACTCCCGGTCACAGTACGCGCGAATCATCCCTGGAAAATGATGTCCCATGGCCCCAAATGCAGCCACGAGCGTTGAAACCACGTCGACGGAGAGAGAATCCAATCCGCTAGAAGTCAGCAGCCAGATGGCCGGGACGATGATGATCGGCGTGAGAACAAACAGGACCAGGTCTGGAAGTCGATTCAGAATCCATTGACTGTTAGGAATCGCAGACGCCGCGCCAGCGGGTGGGTGGGCTGGTTGAGACATGATTGTCCGAGCGGAAACTACAGCGCACTATTTTTGAATTTCGCCGCGTACTAGAGGTTGTCTCGCTGGGCAGGCCAAGTATGGAGTTCGGCTGATGCTGAGGTCAAGAGACAGAAAAAAGGACGCTCTGATGTGAAAAAAAACTACCAGCGATCATCTTAAAACAGTTCAATTGCTGATTCAAAAAGCTTTTAAAGTTCCTGATTCGGGGCCGGGATGAGTTACGGTTTTGTGAAGACCAGTGCAGCAACCAAGAAAAAATTGGAAGGCATGACTCCAATGTCTAATAGCGCTTGTCGCGCAGTGGTTTGGTAACCGAGGTTTCGGTCAACACGTTTCTGAATGTGGGAACGCCGATCGTACAAGCCCCGGATCAGGCACTGGAAATCCTGCGTCGCGCCAGAACCTGCGTCAGCCTCATAATGATCGGCAGCGACGAAGAGACACGCTTTGCCTGGCATGCGCGAAACGCTCGATCGCGTCGACATGCGAGTCCTCTCGTGCCGTCTGATTCACAGTCATTGGCATCTCGTGCCGTGGCCACGCCGGGACGGAGATTTGTCCAAGTTCATAGGCTGGCTGACGCTGACCCACTCGCAGCGGTGCCGCGCTCACTTTCGCACCACAGGCACCGAGCCTCTGTATCAAGGCCGCTTGAAATCCTTTCCCCTGCCAGACGACGAGCACTTCCTGACGGTCTGCCGGTCTGTCGAACGAAACGCAGTGCGTGCCAATCTCGTCAGGCGAGCGGAAGACTGGCTATGGAGACGCCTCTGGCATCAGCAACAACGTGACGAGTTTTCAAAGCGTGCGCTAAGTGCCTGGCCGGTTCCCTGCCCGCATCAAGGGCGGCAGCAGGTCAGCCAGTCGCAGTCCGCATCCGAGGTTGCCAACTTGCGGCGCAGCGTCAATCGGAACGCACCATTCGATGACTCGAACTGAACCAGACAAATCGTCAAACACCTGGGATTAGAGGTCACCACCCGCCCCAGCGACCGACCCAAACAAGCCACAGACCGCAAAAACGGTTCCTGACGCCTTCTTGCTTTTTTGTTCCCGTTTCCCACTAGTTCTGCACTTGGTCAGTGACCTTCCGCCGCGTCTCGTAACATTGAGGGTGGTGTTTCGTTAGCCACATCGCTGGCGGGTTGTGCGAACGTCCCCGGGACGAGTTGTGGTCCGGTTTTGTGTTCGTCGAGGATGCGTTTGAGGTGGTCGGCGTCCATGACTTCGATTTCGAGCAACTCTTTGGTCATGTGTTCCAGCACGTCGCGACGTTCGTTGAGGATGTCCAGCGCAATCGTAGCGGACTCGTCGATCAGTCGGCGGACTTCGAGGTCGATCTCGCGGACGGTGTCTTCGCTGTGGACGGCATCGGAAGTTGTCCCGCTGCCGAGGAACGGCGAGCGGCGGGCTTCGCTGTAGTAGACGCGGCCGAGTTTTTGGCTCATGCCGAATTCAGTGACCATGCGGCGCGCGGTGTCGGTCGCGCGTTGCAAATCGTTCTGCGCGCCGGTTGAGGTTTCTTTGAAGATGATCTGTTCAGCGGCGATGCCACCCAGCAGGACGCAGATGCGATGGTGCAACTCAGATTGTGTGACCAGCGAGCGGTCCCCTTCCGGCCGCTGCATGGTGTAACCGAGTGCTCCGAGACCGCGCGGGATGATCGAGATCTTGTGCACCGGGTCGGTGTGCGGCAGGCTGCACGCGACCAGTGCGTGACCGCACTCGTGATACGCGACGCGGATTTTTTCGTCTTCCGGGATGATTCGCGTTTGCTTTTCGAGTCCGGCGACGACACGGTCAATGCCTTCTTCGAACTCGTGCATTGTGACGAACTTCTTGTCCGCGCGAGCGGCCAGCAGCGCGGCTTCGTTGACGAGATTGGCGAGGTCCGCTCCGACAAAGCCGGGAGTCAACTTGGCCAGTCGCAGCAGATCGACGCTGTCGTCGCATTTGACCTTTTTGGCGTGGACCTTCAGGATCGCCTCGCGGCCGCGGATGTCGGGGCGATCAACCAGGACATGCCGGTCGAAGCGTCCCGGACGAAGCAGAGCGGGGTCGAGCGTTTCGGGCCGGTTGGTCGCGGCCATCACGATCACACTTTGATCGGAACTGAAGCCGTCCATCTCGACGAGCAGCGCGTTAAGCGTTTGATCGCGCTCGTCATGTCCGCCAGGCATGCCGCTGCCACGCACCTTGCCGAGGGCGTCGAGTTCGTCGATGAAGATGATTGCCGGAGAGCGTGTCGCCGCCTGTTGGAACATGTCGCGCACACGCGCCGCTCCGACGCCAACGAACATCTCGACAAAGTCCGATCCACTGAGGCTGAAGAACGGTACGCCCGCCTCACCCGCGACGGCTTTCGCCAGGAGAGTCTTGCCTGTGCCCGGTGGGCCGACCAGCAACACTCCGCGCGGGATGCGTCCGCCGAGAGCTTGATACTTTTGCGGCGTGCGTAGGAACTCGACAACTTCTTTCAGCTCTTCGACCGCTTCGTCAATCCCGGCCACGTCGCTGAAGGTAACTTTGACATCCTCTTGCGCGAACAGTTTGCCACGGCTACGGCTGAATGACATGGCGGCTCCCGGCCCGCCGAGGCGTCGCAGCATGAACAGGAAGAACACCAAAAACAGCACCAGGAACGCGGTGTAGACCATCAACTCCGGCCACGGCGAGATGGGTTTCGAATAGCTGTGTCGGATGTCTTTGGATTCCAGCAGACTCAGCAACCGACCCTGATCCGCCTCGAAGAGTTTCTCGATGGGCACTTGCCAGTGCTTGGCCGACTTAGAAGGCTCGCCGTCTGGGCCATTGGCTTCGGACTGAAACGTGATGTAGCCGCGATCGATCACCAATTCATGAACGTTGAGCTTGCTGTATTTGGGATCGTCCCCTTTGAGCCCTTCCAGGAACTCGCTAAACGAAATCGTCGTGGGGGTTTTCGGCCGCGTCGACCACGAATACGCCAGCGCGGCGAAGACAAAGCCGAGCATCAAGTACCAAAACACGTTTCCCGACGACGGCGATTTCTCGGGCCGCTTCGGGGAATCGGGGGACTTTGACCCAGACGGTGGGGGCGAAGCAGGAGGGGGCGAAGCAGAGTTGGACATGGTGAGCTGCGCGGCAGGCCGAGTCGGCACAACAGGAATCAAAAGTTCTTCCGCAATGTACGCCCCTGCGCGCAAGCCGGTCAACCACGCCTCGACGTCCAGAGATTTCACTTGGTACGTTGCGGTAGCTTCGGCAAGTGTTTCCAGAGATCGAATCGTCCGGCTCTTGATTCGGGTTCTGTCGCCGATTCCGTGTGCGTCGCGAGCCGCGACTCGCCCGGCGGATCATGTGCGATCACTTCCAAGTGATCGAACTGAACGTCGCCCAGTCCGTGCATCGTGATCGTCAGGGCAAACAGTCCATCCTGATAGGCTTCGCGGAGCATTTCAAAGCGTTGCCATTCACGCTTCTCTTGCCAGTGCCATGCACCGGATCGGCCGGTGAAATTGTCACTCAGAGTCACCCCATCGAAGCTGCCGGTGATCGCTGAAGCGACACGGACCCACCCGCTGATGTGCAACACTTGCCCGGCCTGCACGGCGATTGGCGGAGCCGACAACGTGATCAGTGGCGTATCGAGCATGCTGGGCGAATCGTTGTTGGTGTCGGGAGCCACCACGAGTCGCAGGCAACGGCCGTCTCGTCCTGTTGCATTCAGAATCTGGACCGCAGCACGAACTCCGGTCGGCAAAGTTGTCGGTGCGGATTGCCACCCCAACCGCAACAATGTTGGGAAGTCGAGCACCTCGAAGTCCCCATTCGTCAGCAAGTTCTCCGAGGCTCGCGTCGCCGACTTGCCCAGCGTCTCGATCAATCGCCAGTGATCCGGCAGCGTCTGAAAACAGAGCGTGTGCGGACTGCCGACCGGTGACTTCAAGCGATGGGTCGCTGTCTCCCAATGTGCCTTCTGCAAAATACGCAGCCACTGCATTGCCGTTTGGCTGTATCGCGCTGCTTCGTCGAATCGCTTGCGAAGCTGCACGACATCCGCAGAATTCGGCGACTTCCGCTGGCCAGCTTCACGTGCCAGCGCGATCGCCCGGTCGAGCGCATCGCCTGGGAAAATCCCTTCGGCCTTTTGAATGTTCGCGCGGGCTTGAGCCAGCAGTTGCGGAGCATCCGGCTGTCCGGCTCCGAGTTTTGTCAGCTCATCGTCGGCGATCTGCACGCGGTTGAGTTTCGCTTTCGCCAATTCGATCCAGTTGCGGGCGCTTTGAGCCTGCAGGGTTTCCATCTTCCGTTTCAAATCGGCAATTAGACTGGAATCAGAGGTGACGATAATCGCGGCAGTCGTGTCGAATGCGGGCAGCTTAACTTTGCGTCCTCCGGGGATCGGTTCGCTCGACAAGGGGGTAATTCGCGTGGTGGTGACTTCGTAGGCGAAAGCCGTTTCGGGGACGCTAGCGACGTCGATTGTCGCACCCGGCGCGGCGAGTTGCCCGGGCACAAATTGGGCGTCGTCTTCGTACCAAATCGGCAGCAAGAGCGTCGCTTTGTCGGTACGGAACACCGCCGCCTCCAACTCGCTACGAATGCGGCGCTCGCGCAACACATCGGACTTGTAAGCCGCGAGCCTCGCCTCTTTTTCGGCTCGTGAGATCGCGGAATTTCGAAACGCCACGTCATGCGATCTGAGGTTCGAACCGGACGGAGCCGAGATCGCAAATGGACGTTGCTCGACCAACGTCCCAGCGGCAAGAAAGTCCTCGAGCAATGCCAGTTCGGCGTTGAGCAACCCGATCGCAAGCCGTCGCTCGGAGGCTCCTGGAACATTCGCGTCGAGCGATTCGTTCAACGAAAACCCGAGTCCACGACATCCCGCGGCGAGCGCGCTGTGTGCTCCCAGGAAGATCTGCTCCGGCTCGATGATGATCGGAATCCGCCCCGCCGCTTGCCGCTGTTGTGCGATGTCCGGCAACGGTTCGGTCGGCAGCCAAGTGAAGAGGAACGTTCCCGGGCGCGCCAGCTTGCGATGCTGGTCCAACGACTCGCGGTAGTTCTTGAAAGTCATCGTCGAGTTGAACATGTGCCGGCTGGTTCCGAGCATCTCTGTATTTCGCGAGTAAATTCGCTCGCCCCCTGTGACATCAATCATGATCGGGCGGTGCCGTTCGCGGTCAGCGCTTTTCACTTGAGAGACCCATTGCAGCACGTTTCGCTGCGCCTCAGGCGAAACAGCGACTCCCAAGTTGAACGCCAGCAGATTGTCCCAGACTCGCGGAATCGGCAGCAGTCCGGCGGACTCGTGATTGAGTGAACCACCCGTCGACCCCTGCAACTGCGGCGGTGCGGCCATTCCCCAAAGTCCATGTTGCTTCAGTGATCGCTGCAATTCCAGGTCGCTTGCTTCTGGAATCCAGACGACGTTGAAGCCCGCATCGCGCAAGTCCTCCACACGCTCCCCGTGATACGGCAACATGCGCAGGAAGAATGGTTTCCCATCCACCGACAAACGATCCAACTGAAACGACACTGGCCAGCGAGCAATTTCCTCAGCGTTCTGAGCAAGCTGAATGCTCCTTTGAGTGACAGGTTTCGCGAGTGGTCCGAACTGGAGTTCGTCGATCAGCAACTCGGTCTTTCCGGTATCAAGCGACATTTCCAAAACGACACGATCCACGACGGCCTGATCCAAGTCGAGGGTCGTGGGCCGCATCTCGGCGCGCAGCCGACGCCTCTCCTCCTGCAGCGCCTTGGTCGAAGTGCCGACTTTCAGCTCTTGCCAGCTTCCGACTTTGGTGTACGAGTCACCGTATAACACAGCTTTGAGTGGTTTCGCTGGGGCTCTCGGGTCGCTCTGCTGGGGAAAGACGACTCGCAGTCCAATACGAATCGCGCCGCCAGTCGCTCGCACATGCAGCCTGAGTTTCAGATCGTCGATTGCCTGAGCCATCGGCAACTCGTGATCGAGCACAAGCTGGGTCGGACTTCCAGTGGTCCGAAACACAAATTGTTCAACTCCATTTCCCCGGAAGGCCAGCTTCGAGTTGGTCAGTCGAGTCTGTTGCGAGTTTTTTTCCAATGTGGTGTCAGACCGACGCAACTTCCACGAAGGTTGTTCGTCTTCAAAGCCTTCAATGTGGTCGTCCGCATTTGCGGCACAAGCAAAGCTCAGGCCGAAAAACAGCACCAGCACCTGAGCCAGCCAACGATTTGGCCGATCAGCGATCGGAAACGACGCTTGCTGCGTGTTCATTCCATCCATGGATTTTGCGTGACCGGAACAATCGGACTTTCGCCGGTCAGGATTTGTTGATTTTTGAAACCGATCTGGGTTGTTTTCTTGCCAAAGAGTTGAACACCCGGAAAACGCAGCACAACCGGTCACTTTGCTGTAAGTGGTCGAATCTACTGGCGTTTGCGAAACGAGCCAAGATGAGGTCCGCGCCAATCGTTGCGACCAACACAGTCGCGACCGCAACTACGAAATCTCATAACGCATTTATTCAATTATGTTTGCGACGATTCTCTCGTGTAAGACAATTCGCTTGTGGAATCACGTCGACCGGCACAGAATCTGAGCTCTTCTTGGCGGAGCAACTTTAGGAGCGTTCGGAGTATGACCACGACACCTCGATTTCCTAACACCGGCGAGAGCGACTTGCCTCGTGAATTGGTTGATCTCGCTCAAAAGATCGCTGACCTCCCAGAACCGCTGCAAAAGGACTTGGAGTCAGCCTACAGTCGAGTCGTCGAGTCTGTTCGCCGTCGTCGCCGGATCCTAGCGTTGGTTCAAGAGGCACTTTCGCAACTGCGGCTCGATATCAAGTACCTGATGTTCGATCTGGAAGTGACTCGCAAAGAACGCGACGAACTCAAGACGCAGTTGGAACACGACTAATCCGCGCCTCACTTTGACGCGCCAGAGTACCCCTCCTACAACTCCGCGCTTCGGCACTGTGCTGGTGATGAGACATGCCGTTGAATGATGAGCGGAGACATGACGAGCGATCATCTGGCGGACTGGCTGACTCAGTGGCACGATGTGCGTGAGTTGGTGCGCGTGTCGGCTGCAGTGGACGCTGTGCACGAGATCGCCGCGATTACGGATCGCCTGCGAAGTGATCAAGGTGGCCCAGCGGTGCTCTTCGATCATGTTCTCGGGCAGACGATTCCAGTGGTCACGAATCTGCTGGGAAGCCCACGTCGATTGGCGGCGGCTTTGGGAGTGGGCTCGCTGGATGGACTGTCGCAGCGACTCGACGATTGGTTGTCGCTCACGCTGCCACGCGGGAAGCTCGATACTTGGAAATTGCTGCCACGGTTGGCCGAGCTGTCGCAGTGGCCGCCGACTCTCGAAAAGACGGGCCTGTGTCAGCAGGTCGTGAAGCTCGGCCGAGATGTGAACCTCGCTGAATTGCCCGCGTTGACGATGTGGCCGGGTGACGCCGCGCCGACGATCACTTGGGGACAATTGCACACCCAATCGCCGAGTGGTGATGTGACGACAGCAGAGTCAGGCGCGGACACTCGGCGGCGTGTCTGTGTTGTGCCATTGGAGGTTCGTGGTCGAGATGGACTGCTGATTCACGGCGATGAAAACTCGGAGTTGTGGTCGTTGCTGGTCGAGTACGGTTCACGCGGGCAGCAGATGCCGGTCGCTGTCGTTCTGGGGGGCGATCCCCTCACGTCCGTCGCTTCGTGGGCACCGTTGCCGGGGCGGACCGATCCGCTCGTATTCGCGGGTTTCTTGCGGAATCGACCGGTCGAGTTGGTTGCGGCTCGATCGATACCACTGACTGTTCCGGCGTCGGCCGAGATCGTCTTCGAGGGCTTCGTCGATCCACAGGCGGCATACGAATCCTCCGGGCCGATCAGTCGTGAGACGGGATTCTTTGGGCCGCGCGAATCGCTGCCAGTGATGCGAGTCACAGCGATCACGCATCGCGCGAACCCGGTTTTCCCCGCGATGGTTCCGGGTGCCGCTCCATCAGAGAGTCATTGGCTGGATCGTGCGTGCGAGCGCTTGCTGCTGCCGCTCGCGCGATTGTGGATTCCGGAGTTGGTTGAGTGGCGCTGGCCGTTTGCGGGGGCAAATCGGCACGTTGTGTTCGCCAGTATTCGCAAGACTTACGCTCAGCAAGCTCGCAAGGTGATGCACGCACTCTGGTCGTTGCCGCGAGCCGCGACGGCGAAGATGCTGGTCGTGGTCGATGACGATGTCGACGTGCGCGACGAGAACGCCGTCTGGTCGAGCGTCGCGGCTCATGCCGATCCAGCTCGCGATTTGGTGTTGTGGGACGGACCAGCCGATCCGCTGGATCATGCGACGGCGCTTCGTGGAGTTGGTCGGAAGCTTGGCCTGGATGCGACTCGCAAGTTGCCGAGCGAAGCAGGTGCGGCTCGAGTCCCCCAGCCGTTACGCTGGACCGCGGAGATCGAGCAACGGCTGCAGGCGCGATGGCCTGAGTTTGGGTTGTGAAGAGTCGAGGGCGATTACGGTCCTTGTCATTGAGGCCCTTGTGACCTGAGTGATTTGGAAAATCAAAATGAATCGACCGATCCACAAGGGGTCGGGCTACGTGGAAACACACGCGATGACAGTTGACAAATCGGAGAGTCGTGTTCGCCGGATGTTCGGTGAGATTTCGGCGCGTTACGACTTTTTGAACCATTTGTTGTCGGGCGGGACCGACGTCTATTGGCGTTGGCGAGCGGTGCGGTTGGCTCGGCCGACGGGAGCGGCCCCGGTGCTTGATGTCTGCACGGGGACGGGAGATTTGGCCCTTGCGTATTGGCGAGCCAGCGGGAGGCGCGTGTCGGTCGTCGGCTCGGATTTCACGCACGAGATGTTGGCGCTCGCTCGCGAGAAGTGGGCGCGAGTCCGCGGCGTTGCGAATCCCGAACAAATGCAGTTTGTCGAGGCGGATACTCAGCATCTGCCGTTCGGCGACAATCAATTTCAGATCGTCTCGGTCGCGTTCGGCCTGCGCAACGTCACGCGGACGGATGCCGGGCTGCGCGAGATGACTCGCGTCTGCCAGCCGGGCGGCAAAGTCGTCGTGCTGGAGTTCTCGACCCCGACCAATCGATTGTTCCGAGCGATCTACCTCTGGTACTTCCGCAACGTGCTGCCGAGGATCGGGCAGGTTCTGATGCGGAATCAGCAAGCGGCATACAACTATCTGCCGCAGTCGGTCAGCGAGTTTCCTCAAGGGGAAGCCTTAGCCGATCTGATGCGGCAGGCGGGTCTGCACAACATCGTTTGGAAGCCGCTGACGTTTGGCATCGCGACGATTTATATCGGAGAGAAATCATGACCGCCTGCTCTGAGACGAACACGCCTGATCTGGTTGTCGCGATCACCGGAGCCAGCGGTGCGATTTACGCGACGCGGCTGTTGCAGGTGCTGGTGAGTTCGGGTCGACGCGTGCATCTGACGATCAGTCCATCGGGAGCGGAGGTGCTCGATCACGAACTCGGCATGCATGTGGACCTGGCGACGCTTGATCCGCAGCGACTGTTGGTCAGCGATTCGGGGATCGGTCCGGTGGACGACGTGACGCCAGGCGAACTGGTTTACCATCACTTCCAAGATTTCCGGGCGGGGATCGCCAGCGGCTCGTTCCCGACGGGCGGCATGGTAGTGTGTCCCTGCTCGATGGGGACGCTCGCGAGCATCGCCAGCGGCCAATCGACGAATTTGATTCAGCGCGCGGCGGACGTGCATCTGAAAGAGCGCCGCAAACTGATCGTCGTTCCGCGCGAGACGCCGCTCGGCAGCATCCAGCTTGAGAACATGAAACGCCTCGCCGACGCCGGTGCCGTGATCTTGCCCGCGATGCCGGGTTTTTATCACGGCCCGACCGCGATTCTGGACTTGGTCGATTTCGTCGTCGGCCGAATTTGCGATCAACTCGCTGTGTCGCATCGACTCTGCAAACGCTGGGGAGTGAAAAACTGACCCGATGCGCAAGCGAGGGCCAACGCTTCGCGGACTCCCACAGAGATTTCCAATTCATCGTCGTTTGAAAGGCCCGCTCTCGCTTACGCATCGGATCAGTTTGTACGAATCGGCCTTGCAGGATCACTGTGAGCGTGAAAAGCTAGGCACCGCCCATCTCGAGACGAACCCATGTTCCAGTCGCCACCGCAAACTCGACGCCAGTTGCTGCGAGCTTCCGCGTGCGGCGGTTTGTCGCTGTCGAGTTTGTGGCGTGCTCAGGCGGCGGAAGCGAACAAGGCCGCGCCCGCGGCGAAGATCAAGGCGTGCATCGTCGTCTTTTACTACGGCGGGCCGAGTCATCTTGATACCTACGATCTGAAGCCGAACGCTCCGGCGGATGTGCGGGGTGAGTTCCAGCCGATTGCATCGTCTGCGCCGGGAGTGATGGTCTCCGAACATCTGCCGCAGATGGCGAAGGTGATGCACAAGGTCGCGATCGTGCGGAGCGTCAACCATAAAAATCGGCTGCACGATTCCGCCTCGACCGAAATGCTGACCGGGCGGCAGTCGCCGCAAGGAGACCGCGAAGAGTTTGCTCCGATCCCGCAGTTTTACCCGTGTGTCGGAGCGACTTGCAGCTATTTGTGGCGAGATCGCGGACTCGACGTGCCGCACGCGGCACTGCCGTTTCTGTTTCACAATGTCGTCGATGTGCCGTGTCAGGGAGGCGGGTTCCTCGGCTCGGCGTTCGATCCGTTGCAGATCACGGTGGATGTCGAGAAGCGGGCCTATCGAGCCGGAACGCTCGCTCCACCCGATGGCCGATCGTTTGCCAGCGTGGATGATCGACGGCGATTGCTTCGATTCCTCGAAAGTGGGCTGTCTTCGATCAACTCCGCCGAACGACAGTGGAGCGCGTTCTACGACAAAGCGTACTCGTTGCTCGGTTCGGAGACCCTGCGGCGAGCGCTCGATCTGTCGGCCGAAACGCAGGCGACTCGCGACCGGTATGGCTACAAGTCTGCCGAGGCGGTGAATGGCGACACGAGCCAATCGGCAATGGCCGAAGCTCGCCCGATGCGCGGACAGAATTTACTCGTCGCGCGGCGGCTGATCGAAGCGGGTGTGCCGTTCGTCAACGTATTCGACTTCCGTCAGCAGGGACAGAATTGGGACTCGCACGCGAACAATTTCTTTCATCACAAGCATTACCTGTTGCCGCAGACCGACCAAAGTTTGTCGGCACTGATCGAGGACTTGGACCAGCGCGGGCTGCTCGATTCGACGCTGGTGATTGCGATGGGTGAGTTCGGCCGGACTCCGCGAATCAATGCGAACGCAGGGCGGGATCACTGGCCTGATTGCTACTCGGTGCTGCTGGCCGGCGGCGGCGTGAAGGGGGGCTTCGTTTACGGCTCGAGCGATCGGCTCGGCATGTATCCCGAAACGAATCCGGTCAGCCCGGCCGATCTGACCGCGACAATCTTCTCCCGCTTCGGACTTAACCCGGCGACGGAGATTCATGACGCGACGTTGCGGCCACATCGCATCTCGGACGGTCGTCCGATTCGCGAGCTGTTCGTGTCGTAGTTCGGACATAGGCGTCCGAACTATGTCATGCACAATTTTGCCGCCGCCAAGATCGCTTCGATCATGCCGCTTGCATCGGCGGGGTGCTGCCAGGCGATGTCGAATGCGGTGCCGTGACTGGGGCTGGTGCGGACGATGGGCAGACCAAGCGTCACGTTCACTGCCGATTGAAAGCCGATCAGCTTGAAGGCGATGTGTCCTTGATCGTGATACATCGCGACGACCGCGTCGAACTCACCGGCGGCAGCTCGGCGGAAAAGCGTGTCGGCGGGCAAGGGGCCGGTGACGTTGATGCGACCACGATCGAGGAGGGTCCGCACGGCGGGTGCGATGATTCGTGATTCTTCGTCGCCGAAGATGCCGTCCTCGCCGGCGTGCGGATTCAACGCACAAACGGCGACCCGCGGACTCGGACAGCCGACACGACGCAGGAAGCCGTCGATGAGTTCGATCTTCTCCGAAACACCGGCGGTCGTCAGCAGTTCGCAGACACTGCGGATCGACGTGTGCAGCGTGACATGAACGACGCCGAGACCATGCGGCGACTTCACTGCACCGCCACTCGGCAGGAACAGCATCATGCCGAAGTCACGTACGCCGCAGACCTCGGCGAGGATCTCGGTGTGGCCGGGATACTTGAGTCCGGCGAGATGCAATGCGGCCTTGCTGAATGGCGCGGTCGTGATTGCGTCAACCTGTTTAGCCAGCGCGGCCTTCGCAGCGGCGACAAGGTATTCGTAAGCCGCTCGTCCAGCGCGAGCGTCGTTGTGGCCCGAGGGGACACCAACAACATCGTGCGGTGCGTACGGCGGATTCCAGCAAGAGATTGTATTGCTCGAAGTCGACTCATCCGGCTGTTGGACTGCGGAAATTTCGATTGACAAACCGGCGTGAATGACCGCTCGGCGCACGACATCGGGATGTCCAACGATGACTGGCCGGCAGGCGGCGAGGACTCGCCGATCGGCGCAGGCTCGGACGACAATTTCCGGACCGATGCCGGCAACATCGCCGAGAGTCAGAGCAATCGTGGGGAGAAATTCGGGCATAAACGTAGGTCAGTCTTTTCAGGCTGATCCGATCAACATTCGACGCAATTCGGGAATTCGAGTCAGGCTGGAAAGCCTGGCCTACTGGATCGCATCGTAGACCTCGGCGCGATCGAGCGGGATGCCGGCGCGGTCTTTGTTGGAGAGAATTGGTTCGTCAGTCAGCGGCCATTCGATGCCCAGTGCGGGGTCGTTCCAGAGCAGCGTCCGTTCGTGCTCGGGAAAGTACAAGTCGGTGCACTTGTAGGTGAAGTCGGCAGTGTCGCTGAGCACGCAGAAGCCGTGCGCGCAGCCGGGGGGAATGTAGACTTGGCGGCACGTCTCGTGACTGAGTTCTAAACCGAGCCAGCGTCCGAAGGTCGGCGACGGTCGCCGCAGATCGACAACGACGTCGAAGATTTTGCCTTGCAGAACTTGCACCAGCTTTCCTTGCGGATGCTGAATCTGGTAGTGCAAGCCTCGCAGCGTCCCCTTTGCAGATCGCGAGAAGTTGTCCTGCACGAAGTCGGCAGTCAGACCGGCGTCGCGGTAACGCGGACGTTGAAAGGTCTCGGTAAAGAAGCCGCGCGGGTCTCGGAAGACCTTCGGCTGGATCAACAGCACACCAGAGATCGTGGTGGTTTCGACGTGCATGGTTTCACGGGGCGTCGGGAGTAGCTCGTTGAATGATCGCGGCCCATTCGTCGGAGGCCGTTAGCAGAGCTTCGTCGGAGAGCATCACCGGGATGTCGTCCTTGACCTCGTAGCGCCGACGACAGGCTTCACCTCGACAGACAAAGCTTTGAACATCGACCACCAGCTTGGATTGGCAAGCAGGGCAGACAAGCAGTTGGGAATAGGACTGGAGGTCGATGGACATGATTCTTGGCTAAGGGGCGAAGACTGAGGGGTGAAGCGTGAGACTTGCGTCCCTCATCGCCTTGCCACTCAGAATCCGCGAAGAGTGCGGATGTCGTCGAACGTCCGGAGTTGATAGTCGATCTGGACGTAGTCCAGCAACCGGCAGAGGCAGCGAACAGCCACACCTAATCCATCGGGGCCGCTGAAGCCGCCGAATTGTCCGCCACCTTTGAGGTGTGGCTCGACCTCCAGGAAGAAGCCGGGGGCTCCAAGCGACTTGATCCGCTTTTCGAGTTTCGGCAGGTGCTCGCGCAGGTCTTTGAGGACCAGATCGTGACCGCCGTCACCTCGATCGGCTGGGACGAAGTTCCTCAGTCGCTCTTCGTCGACGGCACCGGTCCAGGTCATCGATGGATCGATCTTATAGTCCTTGATGTGCATCCAACCCAGATGGTCGCGCATCGCGAGGTACTCTTCGTAGCACTGCTGCGGCTTCTTGTTTTGGCAGGCGACGTTGCCGCCGTCGAAGATCAGCAGCATGTTTTTCCGCTTCACGGCGCGAGCCAGCTTGGCCATCATCGGGCCAGTGTCGCCGATTAGGTTTGGTTCGATTTCGAGTCCGTAAACCAGCCCCGCTTTCGCGCAGAGGTCGGCGATTTGCCCGATTTGATCGACGGCTTGCTGAAAGTACGGCTGCGGGTTTTCGCCGCGCGGCGGATAGAACGAGAAGCCGCGGATCAGCACCGTGCCGAGTTCCTTCGCAGCGTTGATTGTTGAGGCGACCTCGGTTTTGAGGTACTCCTTGAACGGCACGAATTTGTTGTGCGAGCCGTCCTCTTTGTCTTTCAGCTTTACCTTGCCGATGCGCGAACCGATGCTCGTGACGCCGACGCCGTACTCGGCGTTGAGCTTGGCAAGCGTTTGGTACTCGGCCTTGCTGAGCGTGACAACGTGCTTGACCTCGCCAGTCGAATTCACGTCGATGAATCGCGGGCTGTAAAATTTCAGTCCGACCGCTGCGATCGCGGAGAGTTGCTCCAACGCGGTCTTGCGGTTCGCAGCTTCATCGGCAAAGGCGCTGAGAAACACTTGTGGGGCGGCGGTCATGCGGGAGTCCTTCCAAAAAAAATTCCCCACCGGCGCTGCGCCGGTGGGGTCAGCGACATTCCTCACGAACTATTGCTTGGCCAACTTTTCAGCCTTGACCTTGATCACGCCAAGTTCCTTGGTCTTGCCGTCTTCAATCGTGATCTTGACGGACTTCTCGACGTAGCCAGGTCGTTCGTGCCAGTAGCGAAACTCCAATTCGCCGGCCGGAAGATTGTCGATCTTGAACTTGCCGTCCTTGTCCGTCACGACGGCATACGGGTGGTCGATGACCAGGCAATAGGCGGACATCCAGGGGTGAATGTCGCACTTGATTTGTGTCGGCAGAGTCTCAGCGACTTTGACTTTCCAAGGCAGGCCCTTCTGCTCGTTGGCGGGAACGGTGAAATTGACCGGATTGTTTTTGATCGGGTTCGGCCGGGTGTTGTGATTGCAGTTGTCCATCGATTTCACCATCAGTGTCTGGTCCGTTCGCATCACTTGCGCGTGCGGTTGAAACTGGCAGTTCTTCTGATCGAGCACGACTTCGCTGCCTTTTGATTTCGCCAGCGAGGGATGTACCGCTGGTTTCCGGATGGCGGGAATGAACACGAAAATGTTGGCGATCCCTTTGTTCTCTTTGTTGATGACCAGTTCGTCGGTCGGCACCTTCTTGGAACAGACCGACTCTTTAACGTTTTCGACTTCGTCTACGGCGGGAATTTCGCCCTCCAGGACGAACTGGCCCGACAGATTTCCCCACTTCTGAGCGTAAGCTGGCGATGCAGTCGGAATGAGAGCCGCGGACAGGGTGACGGCGAGCATTGCTCGCCAGATGGAGCGAAACGATTTCATGAAAGGCACCTTGTGAAATGTGGACACATGGAACTCGGCAGGCCGCGCAGTCGCGGTTCGCGGAGGGCGGAAGGCAGCCTTCCCGAAGCCAACTCCACGGTGAGTCAGAAAAGACTAGCGAACCAGCTCGGCAAGTTGAACGGCTAAGCGAACCCGCCTGCAAATTCCGCCCCCACGTTCGCCGAGAGCACGGACGCAAGCACCACAAGCCCACGCTTCCGGCGAACGTGTCGAGTCCAACTTCCAAGCATTGAGAAGACCGGCAAGCGATGGTTCCGCAGTCGCTTGAATCCCGAATTTTGTTTTGTCATAGTCTCCGCCTCGTTAGGCCTCGGCGGGAGCTGCTGAGGCTTGGTTTGTTGTGAGATGGAGCGTTTTTCCGCGTCCAGAGGCGGCTCAACAGACCGACCGGCGGGTTGCTTCCGCCGGTGAGTTCCGCAATCCACGCGGGCGAAATCTTCGCCGGCGACAACGTGCCGAATGGACGATGGACACACTGTTGGCTGCCAACTCTCTAGCGGAGTATCTCCACACGAACGGCGTGCCGGTCGTTGGCCCGCTTGATGATTCGACCGCGATGATCGTCGCCGCAGTCGTGCATGTCGCTTTGGTCGGAGCCTGGTTCGGTTTGCCCGCCGGACTTTTCATCTGGGCCGAGCGAAAAATCTCCGGCCGTATTCAGGACCGCCTGGGCCCGACACGCACCGGCGGAAAATTCGGCTGGCTGCAATCGCTGGCAGACGGCATCAAGCTGATCCAGAAAGAAGACCTTGTGCCGAAGGATGCGGACGGCCTGATGTTTCGGCTGGCTCCGTACATTGTCGTGGTGGCCTCCTTCGTCGGCTACATCGCTCTGCCATTTTCCGATGGTTGGGCGGCGATGGTGCTTGACGTCGGTTTGTTTCTGACGCTGGCGGTTCTCTCGCTGGAGGTGCTGGGGGTTATCCTGGCTGGCTATTCGAGCGGCTCAAAGTGGGCACTCTTCGGAGCCATGCGCGAAGGAGCCCAGATGGTCAGCTACGAAATCCCGATGGCGATTTGCGCTCTTTGCCCGATCGTCACGGCGGGAACGCTGAATCTGAACGAGGTCGCGTTGCTGCAATCGGGTGGAGCCTGGAATTGGAATGTTTTGCACCCGTTCAACTTCTTTGCCTTCTTTGTCTACTTCACCTGCGCGACGGCCAGTTGCAAGCGAGCCCCTTTCGATTTGGCTGAGGCGGAGAGCGAACTGGTTGCCGGATTTCTCACCGAATACAGCGGCTTCCGCTGGTCGCTGTTCTTTCTCGCCGAGTACGCCAGCATGTTTCTCGTGAGCGGTTTGGCGGTTGTGCTGTTCCTTGGTGGCTGGGACGACGGCTTCGGGATCATCGTCGCGATCAAGAAAGCGTTCCCCGATTTCCTCGGGACGTTCATCGCCAACGTAATTGGATTGAAGGTGTTCCTGATCAAGTCGTCGATTCTGGTCTGCGTGCAGATTTGGGTTCGCTGGACATTGCCTCGGCTGCGCATTGACCAAGTGATGACGACCTGCTTGAAGTATCTCATTCCGATCAGTTGCTTCCTGTTTGCCGGAACGGTCGCCTATCCGCTGGTGCTGGCAAAGATGTCCGGGCAGACGTCGATTATCGGTCCGCCCGCTGGTGAGCGTTTGGTGCAGCCCAGGTCAGCGTCCGCAACGAGCCGGCTCGAGCCGAATGGAACCAACCCCGCAAGTGTGCAGGTTTCTGCGGCTTCGTCTGAAGGGAGCCAGCCATGAACACGACGCAGCTGACCCTGTTTTGGCTGTTCGCTGCGTTGACTTGTGGCGGTGCGATCGCGGTCTGCGTGTCCCAAAATGTTGTCCGCATGGCGTTCTCGCTGGTGCTGACGCTCGGCTCGACGGCGGTCCTGTTCCTGCTGTTGGGTGCGGACTTCGTCGGTGCAACGCAACTACTGGTCTACGTCGGGGGCACGTTGGTTCTGATTGTGTTTGGCGTGATGCTGACCGCGACGGGGCCGTTCACTCGCATCAAGAGTTCGGCGGCTGGCGGCATTCTATCTGGGCTGATTGGCATCGCCTTCTTGTTCATTGTCGCCAGCACGGTGACGTCGGTGCGTTGGGTGGACTCGGATAAAGGCCAGGGGGTTGCCTCGAAAATTGAGTTCGGGACGCATTCCAAAGCGGTTGCGAGTCATTTCAATCCCGAGCAGCAGGGCAACACAACTCGACAGTTGGGCTTGAGTTTTCTCTCGCTTCGGGCGGATCGCGATTTGAAATTCGGCATCCCTCCGGCGCCGGTGGAAGAATCCAACACGGCTCCGGTCATTCCCGGCGAGTCAGTGGCTGCGGCAGCACTGCCTTTGAATTCGAACCCGAAGCTGAGCGTTGGCTATCTCCTGCCGTTTGAAATTGTCTCCGTGCATCTGCTCGTCGTGTTGGTGGGTGCGGCGTACCTCGCTCGAACCAAGCGGCGAACGAAATCGTAGGTACCGGCAACTCGTCGGCCTGTTCCAGGATTTTTTATGCAACCCATCGACCCCAATCCTTTCTTGATTGTTGGCGCTGTGCTGTTTGTCTGCGGCGTTGTCTGTATGACGACTAAGCGGAATGGCATTGGAGTGCTGATGGGGGTGGAACTGGTGCTCAATGGGGCGAACTTGAACTTCATCACGTTCTCGAGATGCACTCCCTTGGGTCTCGACGGACAGGTGTTTTCACTGTTCGTGATCGTGCTCGCTGCGGCCGAGGCGGCCGTGGCGTTGGCGATTGCTCTGAACTTTTACAACAACCACCTGACGATCGACGTCGATCGCGGGGATGAACTCCACGGCTGATGCGGCGCGGAACTTTGAGACTTGAAATCTGAGATCTGAAATCAGAACAACATGGACTCACTCGGTAACACACTCGCGAACCTGCTGACCATTGCCTGGCTGCTGCCATTGTTCGGCTTTGTGGTGCAGATTCTGTTCGCGCACAAGTGGGGTCGCAAAAGCAAGGCGGCGGCCTACCTGGCGATCTTCTGCATCGGTACCGGCTTCGTTTGCAGCGCGACCGCATTCTACAAATGGGACAAGCAAGCAGGGCACTTGGTCTTCAAAGAGGCCAAGCCCGCTGCCACTGAAGTCGCCGAACCGAAAAACGATTCGAAGGCCGAAGTCACCGAAGAGGCTCACCCCAAAAAACATTCCGGCAGGCAAACGGTCTTCTCGGGGACGTTTTACCAACTTGCTCAGTTCGGTGACCTGCAACTTTCGCTCGACTACTACATCGACAGCCTGACTCTGGCGATGTTCGTGATGGTCACGCTGATCGCCACCTGCATTCACATCTTTGCGACCGGCTACATGTCCGAAGAGCTGGTTGAGGACTATGTTGATCACCAGGTTCACTCGCACGATGGCGGTCACTTCCATCGGCCGGGGCGGTTCTACCGATTCTTCTCGTACCTGTCCCTGTTCTGCTTCGCGATGCTGGGGCTCGTGATCGCCGGGAATATTTTTCAGGTCTTCGTCTTCTGGGAATTGGTCGGCATTTGCAGTTACTTGCTGATCGGCTTCTACGTCGAGCGACACTCCGCCAGCACGGCGGCCAACAAGGCGTTCATCGTCAATCGCGTCGGCGACTTCGGCTTCATCATCGGCTTGATGATTCTTTGGACGTCGTTCGGCACCTTCAATTTCGCAGACCAGCATGTGTCCGATGGTGGCGTTAAGCCCGGATTGTTCTCGATGGTGACTCGCGATCATCACGGCGAGTTCCCCAAGAGCGCCGACGGTAAAGAAGTGGTCCTGACGACTCAACAAGATGGTCACGGAGCTTGGCAGGTTCCACCGGAAACCAGTCCACGCAAGACGATCGCTTACACACTGCTGATCGTGGCGGGCTTGGGAGTCTTCGGCGGCTGCGTCGGCAAGAGTGCTCAGTTCCCGTTGCAGACGTGGTTGCCCGACGCGATGGAAGGTCCAACTCCGGTTTCCGCTCTGGTGCATTCGGCGACGATGGTCGCGGCAGGCGTCTATCTGGCGGGACGGTTCTATCCGATGTTCGTCCCCGAAGTGTTGCTGGTCATCGCCTACGTCGGCTGCATTACCGCGTTCGTCGCCGCGACAATTGCGATTGTCGCGACGGACATCAAGAAGGTGCTGGCCTATTCGACGATCAGCCAGCTCGGCTACATGATGCTTGGTCTGGGTGTCGGTGGTTGGGGGGCCGGCTTGTTTCACTTGATCACGCATGCGTTCTTCAAGTCGCTGATGTTCCTCTGCTCCGGCAGCGTGATTGCCGGTTGTCATCACGAGCAAGAGATGCCCAAGATGGGCGGCCTGCTCCGCAAGATGCCGATCACCGCCCTGACGATGCTGGTCGGAGTGATCGCGATCGCCGGCTTAGCGATTCCCGGCATCTATCTGAAGTTCTGGTCGTTCGTCCCGTACCTGTCCGTTTATGAGGACCACGGTTATGTCCTGTCGTTTTCGGGATACCATTCCAAAGATGCGATTCTGGCCACAGCATTGGCCTACACGAAGCTCAATCCGCTCCACTTCCTGCTGTTCCTGATTCCGTTGCTGACAGCGGGAATCACGTCGTTCTACATGTTCCGGTTGTGGTTCTACACGTTCCTCGGCAAACCGCGCGATCAGCACCTGCACGAACACGTTCACGAATCGCCGTGGGTCATGACCGCGCCGTTGTTGGTCTTGTCTTTCTTCGCGGCGTTCTGCGCCCTCGGTGGCGAGCATCACGGCAGCCTGTTTGGAGTGTTGCATCACAGCGAACCGGTTCACGTGCATCACGGTTTTGAGGCGGCGAACTCCGTGTCGCTTCCCAGCCATCAGGCCATTGAGGATTCACATGCCAGCGCCGGCCAAGCCGCCTTGCTGGCGGCGTTCGTGGGGATGGCGCTCTCGTACTTGATCTACGGCAAGGGAGTCGTCAATCCAGACGAGATCCAGCGGCAAGCCAGTGGAGTTCACGCCTTTCTGGCCAACAAGTGGGGCTTTGATGACCTCTACGATGTCATGTTCGTGAAGCCGGCGCATGTCGTCGCCAAGTTCGCGGCGGCGATTGACAAGTTTGTATTCGACGAAATCTTGCACACATTCGTGCGAATGGGGATCGCAGTCTCGAAATGGGATCGCAAGTTTGATGAGGGAGTCATTGACGGCATCGTCAATCTGATGGGGAACTCGACGCACTCGCTGGGAATCAGCCTCCGCAACGTGCAGACCGGAAAAATTCGTCAGTATGTGACGTTCATCGCCGTCAGTGTGGTGACGTTGTTTGTGTTGCTGTTCGCGCTGTATCCGAAAGGTTGAATTTGCAGTGCGGCGGGTTATCGCCGCTTTGGATCGCGTCAGTAAGCCGGCTGACGAGATTAATGACCATCGGCAAACTCCGAGAAATTCAAAGCGGTGCTGACACACCGTACTCCATAGGGAAACGGACCATGTTTAGTCCCGAAGTGCTGTCCAACTTAATCATCTTCGTCCCGACGATCTTCGCGTTCTTGTTGATCTTTGCAGACAAAACCGCGGTCGAATTTATGCGTGTCTGGACGCTCGTCGGAACGGCGATCACGTTCGCCCTGTCGGTCGCCTTGCTGGGGACCTACGCACCGGCGGACGGCGGCATTCAGCAGGTTGTTGCCAAGGAGTGGATTTCGAGTTGGAACATCTACTATCGGATTGGCTACGACGGGATCAGTCTGACGTTGGTTGTGTTGACGGGATTCGTGTTCCTGATCTCGATGCTGGCCTCGTGGGGGATCGAGAAGCACGTCAAAGGTTATTTGATTCTGTTCCTTATTCTGGAAACAGGTGTGATGGGGGTCTTCTTCGCGCTCGACTTCTTCCTGTTCTACGTCTTCTGGGAAGTGATGCTGCTGCCGATGTATTTCCTGATCGGCATCTGGGGCGGCCCGCGTCGCGAGTACGCGGCGATCAAGTTTTTTCTGTACACATTAGCTGGCGGCGTGCTGATGCTGATCGCCATGTTGATGTATTTCTTCGCCAGCGCGTCGCATACCGGAAATGGCGTTGGTTCATTCAACTTGTTGGAACTCGCGAAGTGGGCGGCTCAAGGGAACGTCTTCAGCCCCGGCTTGCAGGTCGCGGGATTTATTTTGTTGTTCATTGGCTTTGCGATTAAGGTGCCGACTTTCCCGTTCCACACGTGGTTGCCCGACGCTCACGTTGAAGCGCCGACGCCGATCTCGATGATTCTGGCGGGGGTGCTGTTGAAACTGGGCGGTTACGGAATCATCCGCATCGCTTATCCGCTGTGTCCGTACGGAGCGCAATACGCTTCGTATGCCCTGGTGGCGATTGGCGTTGTCAGCATCGTCTACGGAGCGTTCGCCGCGCTGGCTCAGACCGACTTCAAGCGAATGGTGGCCTACAGTTCGGTTAGCCACATGGGTTATGTTCTGCTGGGGATCGCCGTCTGGAAGATCAACGAAGTGACCGGTGCCGCAGAAGGTGCCAACTACTGGTTGATGGGAATGAGCGGTGCGATGTTCCAGATGATCGCTCACGGTGTTTCGTCACCCGGCATGTTCTTTTGCGTCGGCGTGATTTACGACCGAGTCCATCATCGCGACCTCAACCAGTTCGGCGGGTTGGCCGGGTTGATGCCGAGGTACTCTGGCATGGCGGCGGTGATCTTCTTTGCCGGCTTGGGTCTGCCCGGTCTGTGCGGGTTCATCGGCGAAGTCTTCGTCGTGCTGAGTGCTTGGAACTTTTCGAAGACGTTGGCGATCGTTTCGGCGAGCGGCGTGATCTTGACGGCCGGTTACATTTTGTGGGCGCTGCAGCGCGTGTATCTCGGACCGGCCTACAAGGGACCTCACCCGGAAGCAATCACTCCGATGAACTCACGCGAGCAGGCGATCGGCTGGGCGCTGATCGTCCCCTGTTTCGCCTTGGGCGTGTACCCGAACTTCGTGTTCGACTACACCGACAAGCCGATGGCGAAGTTGGTGAGATCACTCGATGAAGGCTACCAGAACACTCCAAAACCGCACGGCGACGTGCAGACGACCCAAAAGTAGGTTCGCCATTTCAGGCGGACTTACGACTGAAAATTCACTATGCACGATATCGGTTCTCTAGTCGACCAATTGGTCGAATCGACGAAGACTTCGGTCGGGCTGTTCGTACCGGAATTGGTACTGAGCGGCACGATTGTCGTTCTGTTGTTGTGCCGCATCCTGCCGTTGGTCTGGCGAGTGCCGACACAATGGATCGCCCTGTTGGGCGCCTTCACCGCGTTTGGCTGGACGTTGTCTCAATTCGACCAGCTGGTTACTCCGAGTGAGGCGTTACAAGTCAAGACACTCTTTACCGGGTTGCTGAAGTTCGACGAGTTCTCGACGTTTTTCCGGATGTTTCTGAGTCTGTTTTTGATCCTGACAATCACGTTGACTGTGCTGACCGGCATTCCGGATCGCGAGGATGCACCGGACTTCTACACGCTGCTGATTGGAGCGACGATCGGCATGATGATCATGGCCTCGGCCAATCATCTGCTGATGGTGTTCATCGGCGTCGAGATGACCAGCGTTCCCAGCTACGCGATGGTCGGTTTTATGAAAGGCCGCCGGCAAAGCAGCGAGGCGGCACTCAAATACGTGGTCTACGGAGCCGGTGCGGCGGGCGTGATGTTGTACGGCATCAGCTTGCTGGCGGGCCTCACAGGGACCGGTTCATTGCCGGAGATGGCTGAGCGGTTGAGCATGATCGTCGCCCAAGGGCAGGGGATCAGCGATCCGACGAATCGCACGATTGTATTGGCCAGCTTGATGGTGCTGGTGGGACTGGCCTTCAAGTTGTCGGTCTTCCCGTTCCACTTCTGGTGTCCCGATGCGTTTGAAGGTGCTGCGGCGGAAGTGGCAGGGTTCCTGTCGGTCGCGTCGAAGGCGGGTGCGTTCGCGCTGCTGGTGCGATTTGGCTTGGCGTTCTCCGGTCAATCCAAAGAAGTGTCGAGCATCGCCTTCGCGCTGGGGATCGGCTTGGGAGTGCTCGGTGCGGCGACGGCAACGTTCGGGAATCTTTCGGCCTATGGCCAGTCGAACATGAAGCGTCTGTTGGCGTATTCGACGATCGCACATGCGGGGTACATGCTGATGTCAGTGTCGGCGTTGCTGGTGCTGCGATTCAGCAAACAGGCCGGGGCGGAGGCAGATGTGGCGTCCCTCTCGTGCATCGAAGGGTTGATGTACTACCTCTTTGTGTATTTGTTCATGAACTTGGGAGCCTTCGCAATTGTGGCGTTGATTCGCAACCAGATCTTCAGTGAAGAGCTGGACGACTACAACGGTTTGGGAACTCAGTGCCCGGTGCTCTGTTTCGGGATGACGATTTGTGTCTTCAGCCTGATCGGCCTGCCGCCGATGGGTGGTTTCTTCGCCAAGTTCGCGATCTTTTACTCGGTCTTCAAAGCGACTTCGGTGCATTGGGTGATGTGGTTGGTGCTGGCAGCCGGAGCGATCAACACGGTCTTCAGCCTCTTTTATTACATTCGCATTTTGAAGGCGATGTACGTCAAGCCGCGGCCGGACGGTGCTCGCAAAGTGACCTACGACCTGATGCCGGTCGGTCTATTTGTGCTCATGGTCTGTTTGCCGGTCCTGGGACTGGGGCTGTTTCCGGCTCGGTTCTCGGAGACGTTTCATCATGTCGCGTCGCTATTGCTGACGGGGCGATGAGTCTGAAATTCGAAACTCGAAATCTGAAACTCGAAATCGTTCATGGCACTCTCGACCGAATTGGAAATCCTGAACCGTGTGCAGCGGCAACTGTCGGGCTGCTTCTTGCAGTACGTCGGTGAAATTTGGCCGTGGACATCGGTCGGGGCTGAGGGTTCAAAGCTAAAAACAGTGCTCGATCAGTGCGTTGCTCGGCAAAAGGAATCGATCGCGATGCTGATTGAGCATCTCGCATCGCGTCAGGCCCGCGTCGAGTTCGGCAGTTATTCGGCCGACTTCACCGACTTGCATTACGTGTCGCTGCACTTCTTGATCAAGCATCTGATCTCCAGCCAGACGTTGGTTGTCGAGTCGCTGAATCGAGCAGTCACGACGTTGCCCGGCGGCGATGGGTCGCAGGAATTGTTGATCGCCGTCCGCCAGAACGAACAAGAGGTTTTGGCGGCGTTGAAAGCGGCGGCCTAATCCGTCGTGAGGCGGCCAAATGCTGTTCGACACACACGCTCATCTGGACGAAGACGCCTTCAGCCAGGACGCTGACGAAGTGATCGTGAGGGCCGTCGCTTCCGGTGTGACGACGATGCTCGCCGTAGCGACGACGGTTGAGAGCAGCCGGGCCACGATCGCGCTGGCGACGCGATTCCCGAATGTGTTCGCTTCGGTTGGCATCCATCCAAACTATGCGGTGCAGGCCAAACCGGGAGATTGGGAGGCGATCGAAGGGCTGGCTTCGTCACCGAAGGTGATCGCGATTGGCGAGACGGGACTGGATCGGTATTGGGACCACACGCCGTTCGATGTGCAGATCGATTACTTTCGCAGGCAAATCGAACTCGCGAAGCGTCGTGACCTGCCGTTCATCGTGCATTGCCGCGAGGCGGAACCGGATGTCGTCGCCGTGCTGCGCCAGATGGCTGGCGCGGGACAGCTCAAGGGGATCATGCATTCGTTCTGCGGCCGGCAGGCGACGCTTGATGCGGCACTCGAGTTGGGGCTGCACGTCTCGTTCGCGGGAATGTTCACATTCAAGAAGAACAACGAGCTTCGCGAGTTGGCAAAGACCATTCCGCTGGAGCGGTTGCTGGTCGAAACCGACTCACCGTACTTGGCTCCGCAGCCCCAGCGCGGCAAGCGGAACGAGCCGGCATTCGTGCGGTATACGGCGGAGTGTCTCGCGGAAGTGTTTGGCAAAACGCTTGACGAGATGGCCGCGATTACGACGGCGAACGCTCTGCGGTTGTTTGGGTTGTCGGGCGAAGTCAGTTGATGGACGGGATTCGAGAATTTGCCAAGATCGGTCTTGCCACTTACAGTCCGTCCGCTTTTCCCGCCACTTCCTCCCACCGCGATTGGAGTCTGCCGATGCGCAAGAGTTTATTGCTGACCTGCCTGTGTTGGACTGGTGCGATGTTGTCGTTGACGGCGATCGGAGCGGACGTTCCGGCATCGAAGAACGACTGGCCGAGTTGGCGTGGTCCGAAGCGGGACGCCATCTCGACCGAGAAAGGCCTGCTGACCGAATGGCCGGAGAATGGCCCAGAAGTCGTCTGGACGGCGGAGAATCTTGGAAAGGGCTTTTCGAGCATCGCGATTTCCGGCGATCGCATTTACACGATGGGAGAACGCAAAGGTGGGACGTTCCTGATTTGCCTCGATCTGGACGGCAAGGAGCAATGGGCCGCGAACGTCGGCAAGGGTGATCCGAATTGCACTCCGACCGTGGATGGCAATCGGGCTTACACCGTCGATCGTAATGGCGAGCTGGCCTGTGTCGGGATCGAGTCAGGCAACGTGCTGTGGACGAAGAGCTTCACGAAGGACTTCGGCGGCAAAATGATGTCGGGCTGGGGCTACAGTGAGTCGCCGCTGGTGGATGGCGACCGACTGATCGTCACGCCGGGATCGAACGACGCGATGTTGGCGGCGCTCGACAAGCAGACCGGCGACGTGATTTGGAAGTCGGCTGTGCCGAAGTTGGGTGACAAGGGAGGCGATGGGGCGGCCTATTCGTCGGTCGTCATCAGCAATGCCGGTGGAATCAAGCAGTATGTGCAACTGGTCGGCAAAGGGATCGTGTCAGTGCGGGCCACTGATGGCAAGTTCTTGTGGAACTACAACAAGATTACGAACGGCACCGCGGCGATTCCGACGCCAATCGTGCGCGACGATTATGTGTTTTGCTCGTCCGGCTACGGCGACGGCGGAGCCGCTTTGTTGAAAGTGATCAACGACGGATCGGGCCTGCGCTTCGACGAAATTTGGTACAAGAAGGCGGGTGAGTTACAGAACCATCACGGAGGCGTCGTGCTGCTTGGGGACTACCTCTACATGGGTCACGGGCACAATCTCGGGTTGCCTGTGTGCGTGGACTTCCTGACCGGCAAGCCGACCTGGGGACCGCAACGTGGCCCAGGTGGTGACTCGGCAGCGGTGGTTTATGCGGATGGTCATCTCTACTTTCGCTACCAGAACGGTGTGATGGCTCTGATCGAAGCGAACTCGAAAGAGTTGCAGGTGAAGGGCAAGTTTAATGTGAAGACCAAAGATGGTCCGGGCTGGCCGCATCCAGTAGTGCTGGGCGGTCGGCTGTATCTTCGCGATCAACAGCACTTGCACTGTTACAACATCAAAAAGAGTTGACGTTCAACGTGCGTTTGGACAGGAACAGAACATGGCCCGACGTCGGTTTGTCGTCGGGCCATTTTGTTCTGATGGATTGTGACGCGCGCTTCGCAAATCTCCGCAGGGAGACGCAGGCTGAGCAATCGCGCGGCTTGACGTTTGAGCATGGCTCGCTGATGCTGTTCGTGGTTGCGTTCACTCAATCAGACAGGTCCATCGCATCGCACGCGTCGAGATTTCAACATGCTGGACTCCGATCTGTCCGTGTTGCTTGTGGAGGACAACCCCGCCGAAGCGCGGCGGCTGAGTGACCTGCTTGCGCAAGCCTCGCGGTGTCGGATGCGAGTGACGCATGTGACCAGCATTGGAGCTGCCAAGCGTGAGTTCGCGAAGGCTCCCACGAATGTGATCTTGCTCGATTGGTTTCTGCCCGACCGATACGGTGTTGATGGATTGCGCGACCTGCAAACGGTCGCTCCGCGCACGCCGGTGCTGATGCTGGTCGGCTGGGACGACGATGAAGCTGCAATGAATTCGTTGCGAGCCGGTGCGCAGGATGTACTGATCAAAGAGCAGATGACGTCGTCGATCCTCGAACGCACGATCCGCTACGCCGTCGAGCGGCAACGGACCGAATCCGCGCTGCGGCAGACCGAAGAGATGTACCGCTCCTTGATTGAGTCGCTACCGATCAACGTGTTCCGCAAAGACGCTCAAGGAAACTTCGTCTTCGCCAATCAACGATACTGCGACGAACTTCATCGGCGGTTGGATGAACTTGTCGGCCGCACGGATTTCACCTTCTTTCCGCCGGAATTGGCGGAGAAATATCGTCGAGACGATCAACGCGTCATGCGCGAACGGCTTGTGGTGGAAGACATCGAAGCCTATCGCACGCCAGATGGACAACGATTGCACGTGCAGGTCATGAAGGCTCCCGCGACCGATGCGAAGGGCAGAGTGGTTGGAACTCAGACGATGTTCTGGGACGTCACGCCGCGTGTTGAAGCCGAAGAGGCTTTGCAGCGCAGCACCTCTCGTTTCAAGAAGTTGTTCGATGCGAACATCATCGGCATCATTCTGGCCGACTTGTCGGGGAGAGTGCTTGAAGCCAACGACGCCTACCTGTCGTTGACCGGATACTCGCGTGAAGACTTGATGTCCGGCCGGCTGCGCTGGGATAAGCTAACGCCACCCGAATACCGCGAATTCGATTTACGAGAGATCGAGTCGCTGAATCGGACCGGTGTCTGCCCGCCGTGGGAGAAGGAATACATTCGCAAGGATGGCAGCCGCGTGCCGGTGATGCTGGGAGTGTCGATGCTCGACAATTCGACCAGCGAGTGTATTTGTTTCGTGCTCGACATGACGAAACAGAAGCGGGTCGAGGCGCAGTTGCTGCGAGCGAAAGAAGAAGCGGACTCGGCCAGTCAGTCGAAAAGCCTGTTCCTGGCGAACATGAGCCACGAGATTCGCACCCCGATGAACGCCATCATCGGACTGACGGAATTGGTGCTCGATTCGGATCTGACCCGGCAGCAGCGCGATAATTTGACGGCCGTGGCAGAATCAGCCGAAGCATTGCTGTCGTTGATCAATCACATTCTCGACTTCTCAAAGATCGAAGCAGGCAAGCTGGAGCTCGATGAAGTCGAGTTCAGCTTGCGAACGATGATTGCCGGTATTTTGAAAACCCTGGCGCTCGAAGCTCATCGTAAGCAATTGGAGTTAGTGGGAGACATTCGCGCTGACGTGCCTGATCGACTGCTGGGCGACGTGGTCAAACTGAGACAGATTTTGATGAACTTGTTGGGCAACGCGATCAAGTTCACTGAGTCGGGTGAAGTCGTCCTGCGAGTGATCGTTGTGTCACGCGACGAGCTGTCACTGGAACTTCAATTCGACGTGATCGATACCGGCATCGGCATCCCCGAGGACTATCAGCACGCAATCTTCGAGGCGTTCGAGCAAGTCCACACATCGATCAACCGCAAGTACGGTGGCACCGGATTAGGACTGTCGATCACTTCGAAGCTAGCGCAGCTCATGGGAGGACGTCTGTGGCTGACGAGCGAGCCTGGACGCGGCAGTACGTTTGTCGTGACCAGTCGAATGCGACCTGCCGTTTCAGGGTTGGCCGCAACAGCCATGAATCCCTCGCCGTTGGATGGACTGCGAGTCTTGGCTGTTGATGACAACGCGACCAGCCGGCAGAACTTAATGGACCTGCTGACCTCGTGGCGCATGCGGCCGATGGCCGTGGCCAGTGCAAGCGAAGCGTTGACGATTTTGAAACGCATGACGGGCGAGGACAGTGTCTTTGCGTTTTCGCTGATTGATTCCCAGATGCCTGATGGGGACGGTATTGATCTGGCGGCTACGATTCGCGAAGAGTTTTCAAATCAAGCCGGACACATGTTGTTGTTGCTCAGTTCACCCGATCGCGGGACAGAATTGGCGCGGTGCGATCAAGCAGGGATCGCAGCGACCATCGCAAAACCGGTGAATGAATCGGAGTTGTTCGACACGCTGATTTCGCTGCGTGGTGGATCTGGAGACGAAGTGGCACCCTCACTGCCTGCGCGAGCTGCTGTGAAGGCTCGGAACATCTTGCGTGTGTTATTGGTCGAGGATAGCCGGTTCAACCAAAAACTTGCCGTGGCTCTGCTGGAAAAGCGTGGGCATCAGGTCACTCTTGCTCACAACGGACGCGAGGCGGTCGACATATTCTTTCGCCAGCCGTTTGATCGGGTCTTGATGGATGTGCAAATGCCGGAGATGGATGGCCTGGAAGCGACACATGTCATCCGGCAGCGTGAGCAGCGATCCGGCTGGCATGTGCCGATTATTGCGATGACTGCTCAAGCGATGAGCGGCGATCGCGAGCGCTGCCTGGCGGCCGGCATGGACGAATATCTGACGAAGCCGATCCGCGCCGACCATTTGTATGAGGTTCTGGAATCGGACTTTCCCAACGCGGTGTTCCCTCAGGAATCGTCGTTCAAGGCGAGCCAGAAAACTCGTCGCGGGATGATTCAAAAGCCGCTCGAAGCCGAAGTGTCTCCGTCATCTCAGGCCAACGGAAGCATCGTCAATTGGACCCATGCCATGTCAATCGTTGGTGGCGATAAGGCGCTGTTACGCGATGTTGCAGTCGCTTGCCTCGAAGATTTTCCACGCTGGATGAAAGAGTTTGATCAGGCGTTGGCTGAGCGGCAAGCACCACTGTTTCGTCGTGCCGCACATTCATTGCGAGGTGCGTGTCGAACCTTTGGATTAGACCGGCTCACCACGCCGACACAGGAATTAGAAACGCTTGCACTGGCTGGTAATCTGGCTGCCGCTGAACAACTGCTGAACTCGCTGCGACCTGAGCTGCAGGCCTGTCAAATCGAACTGCAAGCATTCCTGGAAAAGCCGCGAGACCGACATGACCACGATTTTGGTCGTCGATGATTCCGCGATGGACCGACGCGTCGCTGGCAGGCCGCTGGAAAAGCAGCCGGACTGCCAGTTGTTCTACACCGAAGACGGCTACGCGGCGCTGAAGTCGGTGGATGAGAATCTGCCAGACGTCGTTGTCACGGACATGGCCATGCCGCATCTCGATGCCCTAAAACTGGTCAAAGCGATGAAGCGTAACTTCTCGCTGATCCCGGTAATCATCATGACCGCTGTGGGAACCGAGGAGACCGCCGTGCAAGCTTTGACGCGTGGGGCGGCCAGTTATGTGACCTAGCGACGTCTGGCTGAAGACCTGCTGGAAACCGTGAGGATTGTGTTGCAAGCCGCCGACGATGAGCGAATTGTTTCGCGGCTGGTGATTCATTCAACTCAGCCGTCCGAGTTCAAATTTGTGCTCGAAAACGAATAGCCGTTGTTGGCCACTTCCGTGACCCACATGCAGCAGACCATCACTGCGAAGGAGTTGTCCGACGAGTCGGAGCGGCTGCGAATCGGCGTCGCTCTTGAAGAGGTGTTGCTCAACTCCGCGTATCACGGAAATCTCGAGTTGTCTTTCTGTCTGTAATAAGACGATAAGTCGTCGCACCACGAATTGGTTCGCATTCGGGCGAATAGGTCGCTGTATCGCGATCGGCAGATCTACGTGGACGCCTCGTTCTCGCCAGCAGGTGCCGAATTCAAAATCCGTGATCAGGGTTCAGGCTTCAATCCTAACGATCTGCCTGATCCCGCCGAGCTGGCAAATCTGCATAATGCGACGGGGCGTGGCTTGCTGTTGGTGCGCACTTTTATGGATAGCGTGGCCTTCAACGAAACCGGGAACGAAGTGCGGCTGACGAAAACCGTCCGCCGTGTTAATGTCGAGCCGCTCGCCTGATGGCAGGACGCGAAGGCACTCCTCGAAGACCAAGACCCGCCATGAAGTTTGCTTTGATCATCCCGGACGGCGTTGCCGATGAACCGCAGCCGTCGCTGGGCGGCAAGACGCCGTTGCAAGCCGCTCGCATCCCGCACATGGACGACATCGCTCGACGCGGGGTCGTTGGCCGAGCGAACAACGTCCCCGAGTCACTCCCGTCCGGAAGCGACGTGGGGACGATGAGCCTCTTCGGCTACGACCCGCTGATCTATCACACTGGCCGAGCGCCGCTCGAAGCCGCCGCGCAGGGTCTCTCGCTCGGACCGGACGACTGGGCGATTCGCTGCAACTTCGTCACGATCAACAACAATCGGATGCACAGCTTCACCGCTGGTCAGATTCCCAACGAGATCAGTCAGAACTTGATCGAAGCGTTGCAGCATTCCGCCTGCGGCGATGCACATTGGAAATACTTTGCCGGGGTCAGCTACCGCAACCTGCTGATCTATCGCGGCCGGGGCGAGCCGTCTCCCTTCGCCGCCGATACGAACACAACTCCGCCGCACGACATCACCGCTCAAATCATTGACCCGTACTTGCCCCACGGCACCGGCTCGGAATTGCTGCGGGATTTGATGACCAAAAGCCGCGATGTGCTCGCCGGTGTCGAAGCCAATCGCACTCGCGGCGACAGCGCCGCCACGCAAACCTGGTTGTGGGGCCTGGGCAAATCTCCCGTGCTCAAGCCGTTCAGGGAACGCTTTGGTGTGTGCGGAGCGGTCATCACGGCCGTCGATCTCTTGCGCGGAATCGGCCGGTTGCTCGGCTGGCAAGTCATCGAGGTTCCTGGTGCGACCGGCTATCTCGACACCGACTACGCCGCCAAAGGCCGCTACGCCGTGGCCGCGTTGCAGCGGCCGGACATCGATTTCATCGTCGTCCACGTTGAAGCGACCGATGAAGCGTCACACGAAGGACATGCCGACGAAAAAGTCAAAGCTCTCGAACGGATTGACGCTGAAATCGTCGCGCCGGTTCACGACTACCTGCACTCCCAGGGCGATTATCGCATTCTTATCAGCCCCGATCACCCGACGTTCCTCCGCACTAAGACTCACAGCCACGGCTATGTGCCAGTAGCCATGTGCGGCTCCGACATCCCCTCGGCTGGAATGCCGAGCTACGACGAAGCGATCGGCATCCGGTCGCACTTGTGTTTCGAGAAAGGCTGCGACCTAATGCCTGCGTTCATGAGCCGTACATGAGTTTCTGAAATTTGAACTCTCACCTTTGAAATCGACTTCCTATGAAAGCCATCCAGCTCGAAAAACCTGGTCAGTTTCGTCACATCGAAATCTTAGAACCCAATCGACCCGGTCCCGGCGAGGCGTTGGTTCGCGTGCATCGCGTTGGCATCTGCGGCACGGACATCAGCGGGTATCTCGGCAAGATGCCGTTCTACAGCTACCCGCGCATTCCGGGGCATGAACTTGGTATTGAAGTGGTCGAGGTCGGCTCCGGCGTCAGCAACGTGAAGGTGGGCGATCGCTGCTCGGTCGAGCCGTATATGAATTGCGGTGAGTGCTACGCCTGCCGCCGCGGCAACAGCAACTGCTGTGAGAGGCTGCAAGTGCTCGGCGTTCACATCGACGGCGGGCTGCGTCCGCAATTTGTGCTGCCTGCTCGCAAGCTGCACCCGTCGAGCAAGCTGACGCTGGAACAACTCGCACTGGTCGAAACTCTCGGCATCGGCTGCCACGCGGTCGATCGAGCCAACCCGCAACCGGGAGAACATGTGCTGGTCATCGGAGCCGGTCCGATCGGCCTGTCGGTCATCGAATTCGTGAAGCTCACCGGTGCAACGATCACGGTGCTCGATATGAACCAAGGCCGGCTCGACTTCTGCCAGAAGACGATGGGAGTCGCACACACGATTCGCTTCAACGGCGATGGCAGCGAGATGAAAACTTTGCAGGAGATCACGAACGGCGCGCTCGCCGCTCACGTCTTCGACGCGACCGGTAGCCCAAAGTCGATGTGCAACGCCTTCAACTATGTCGGCCACACCGGCAAGATCGTCTTCGTGGGAATCGTCACCGACGAGATCAGCTTCCCCGATCCGCTGTTCCACCGCCGCGAGATGACGATCCTCGCATCGCGCAATTCGCTGCCGAAAGACTTCGGTCGCATCATCAACCTGATCGAAACCGGCCGCATCGACACTCGCCCGTGGATCACTCATCGCACGCCGTTCGAGGGACTGATCGACGTCTTCCCGTCGTACACGAAGCTCGAAACCGGAGTGATCAAAGCGATCGTCGATGTCGCGTAACGTGGGGCAACTTCTCAACCTGCCATTGTGTGGACGGGCAGACCGAGAAACTGCGCCACGAGCTAAGGCTCGCGAGCGGCCGTCAACTTGTTCAGCCACGGAGAGAAGATCAGGATCACGGCGCCGGCTCCAAACGACGTGACCACGAACAGGGCAAAAAAGTCCGCATCGCCGCCGAAGCTCCAGGGAAGTTTGATCTCTCCCTTTTCGATTCGGTCGGTCAATCCAGCAAGTTTGCCGCCAATGACATAGGCCATGAAGCTGCTAAGAAACCATAGGCCCATCAACAATGTGACGTGCTTCTTTGGGGCGGTCTTCGTAACGAAGGCCAAGCCGGTCGGCGACAGGAAAATCTCGCCGATGGTGTGGAAGATATAAGTCGCTGTGATCAGCCACATGGCGGCTTTGGCCCCGTCCTTCGCCTGCAGTCCGGCCCAGACCGTGAATAGATAACCGATTCCCAGCCAAATCAGGCCCAATCCAATCTTGACTGGTTGTCCGGGATTGCGGTGCCGTGCTTCTAGCTTGGTCCACAATGCTCCGAAGACCGGTGCGAGCAGCACGATTCCGAAGGGGTTGATGTCCTGGAACCAACCCGTCGGCACGAGGAAGTCGCCGAGCATGCGATTCGTCTTTTCGTCGGTGAAGAAGTTGATGCTGGTCGCGGCCTGCTCGAACGCCAGCCAGAAGAACGTGTTGAATACCATGTAAATGAAGATTGCAGCGACGGGTCCGCGGTCCATTTTTTCTTGAGTGGCCGTGAAGAAGATTGCCCAGCCGATGCCACCCAGCAGCAAAACCCACACTAGCCACGGTTGGCTGAGAGTTTCGTCGATCGTTCTCAATAATCCGATGTGAAAGAAGATCGTGACAATCGCCGAGATCGCAAAGCCGGTCAGCAGAAACAGCGGCGCAGTCGAACCTTTCCCGTCGCGCGGCAAGCCGATTCCTTCGAGAAACTTGGGCCGCACGGTCAGATAGATCGCCAGCCCTGCCAGCATTCCAGCAGCGGCAGCACCGAAGCCGTAGTGCCAACCGACTTGCTCGCCCAGATACGCACAAGCTGTCGTTCCCAAGAACGCTCCGACATTGATCCCCATGTAGAAGATGCCGAACGCCCCCTCACGACGCGGATCGCCATCCGGGTAAAGCTGACTGACCATCACCGTCACAGTCGGCTTGAAGTGGCCGGTCCCGACAACGATTAGAGAGAGCCCGAAGATGAATAAATCCAAGCCAGTCTGATTCATCGCCATCGCGCCTATTCCAGAGATGGCCAGCACGATGTGTCCAAGAGCAATGAGCAAGCCGCCAACCACCATCGAGCGATGCGTACCGATCAGCTTGTCTGCAATCAGCCCGCCGAGGATCGGTAGCAGATAGGCCATGCCGCCGTACCAGCCCATCAGGTTGGTTGCGTCCTCTTTGGCCCAACCCCGTCCGGGATTAAACCCAGCCTCCGCGCCTGGCGGAGGATTTGCCATGCCATCAATGGCGCACTTCAGATACAAGCCCAGGATCGCCCGCATTCCGTAGAAGCTGAACCGCTCCCACATTTCCACGCCGAACAGCACAAACAAGCCGAGTGGATGTCCAAACCACGTTTTAGTGGCAGCAGCGGACGGACTTCGTTCGTCGGACATGGTTCCCTTTCACGATCAGGGGATGGGATTGGCGGGCGGGAGCATGATGCCCCAATGACTTGAATTCAAGCAGCCTGGTGAATGATCAATTCTGTTGCGGTATGACGGCAACGATGTCACCAGAACGCAACATTCGTCCGATGGTGAGGTGTTGCAAAACAGCACAGCCGACGGATTGCTGATGTGCGCAGGATTCTCGCTGTGGCTGTTTCTCGTGCCAATGCTTGAGTTTGCGATCGTCTCGAAAAAATTTTCGCGACTGGCCCAATCATTGCCATTGTCTCGGTCGCGCATTTGCGAACGATGTTTCGACCGGCCGCCTTCCCAGACGCCACTTCAAGAGATCACTCCCATGGCCAAGCGCAACCGACTTCACTTTCACGATTGGAACGGTGCAAAGGTCATCGACCTGGGCACCATGGAAATCTGGGACGGAGCCGACCTGGCTCTGCTCCGCGAAACGCTGACACTGCTGATCGACCGCCAGCGGCATCACTCGATCGGAGTGAATATGGCGTTCGTGAAGTACATCCCCAGCGGGTTCTTCGGACTCCTGTTCGACTGGCGAGAGAAGGGTGTCCGAGTCCAGCTCTTCAATCCGCAACCCCACGTCCAGCGGATGCTGTGGTTCACGCAATTCATGCAGCCGGTCGCGAAAGGATGCTTCCTGATGCTCGCCGATCCAAAGCAACCGTATCAGACCGGATCGACTCCGCCGTGGGCGACGACCGCTCCGATCGAAATCCCGGATGATGACAAAGTGGAAGTCAGCCTTTTCTCTCAGGCGACTGACGGTGACGAAGCGGAGTTGGCATTCGCAGTGGCGGGAGACGGCGAAGAGGACGATGACTTCGAGTCCGCCATCGATGACTGATTGCTCGGATTGTGATTGAGAGACCAAACCCTCGGAGCTGAACGTGCCGAGGGTTTTCGTTTCATTGTGTCTTGCGTCGTTCTCGGCAATGGCGACCTCCTGCTTACTCGATTCGCGAACCGCCGATAGTTTGGCTGACTCGTCACGAACCAATTCCCAGCCAGCGCTAATTGAACGCTGCCATCCCCAAAGATCTCGAAACCATCCGCCTGAAGTACCTGAAAAAGGATCGCCGCCGCCGACTGGATCAGGCCTTCACAGATCGCGCGTACGACGCCCAACAGAAAATCCGCCGCCCCCTGCTTTGTCAGAGCGCCTCATCGTGAAACACTCCCATGTTGTAGACATCGACGTTGCGCGTGTGCGGGGCGTTGTAGAGTGTCTGCTGCAATGTCCGGTCGGCGGCGCGGGCTTAAATGGCCTCGACTCCCAATTCCTGGACTCTTTTGTTGACGTGGAACACGAGGCCATGGTCATTCCAGGTCTTAAAATCTCGGCTGTTGGCAAGCACAATCGCTGGCCCGAAGGGACCGCCACGCTTGACCGAGTGGATGAACAGACCCTCGCAAAGATCGTAGCTGAGATTGCCTTCATCGCTGCTGGGGACTGTCGGCACATCCAGTTTCGTCCATGGAACTGCATCCGGAGAAACTGCAAAACCTGCATTCAGCCACGAAGCCTTGAAGCGCCGCCCGGGATCGGGATCGTACGGATCGCGGGTCGGATGCACGATCCGCATGTAGGGTTTAGGGCCAGTCATCCAATGCTGTCCGTCACTGCTCACCCGCAACGGCTCATCGGTTTTTAAGACACATAATTTGAAGTGCTCGGCATCCGGATCCCAAATCGGGGCCATGCCTGTTTGAATGGCCTGAGTCGGATTGTCGCTGCGAACGACCGTACCCCGCTTCTGCGGTGGACGCATCATCCGCTCGAGATTCTCGATCCTCACAATCGAGTCGTCATCCAGAAACAATTTCCGCTGTCCAATGAGATATTTTCCGGGTGTCCTCGGCAACAGCCACTGACCGAGGTCCAAGCAATAAACCGGGCTACAGCGCGTGGATCGTCCACGAGCGATGGTCATTCAACATTAGAGATTCTCTTATCATGCGTCAGTCGCTCTTTTCGCGGGAGTATGTGAGGTGCTGCATTGGCGAGTATACTCCATCGTCATACCAACACGAACTTTGAGCAGCGAGGCGATTCAGGCAATACGCTCGTTTCAGCCGCTGAGTGCTAGTGCGTGCGAGCATCCGTCATGAGCGTCACACATCACTGGCGAAAGGAAAAGGGCGCGCGCCTGCAAGGGTCAAGAGCACTGGATCACTTCAAGGTTCAGGCGCCGTGCATCGTGCGTGTTCCGCATGGCGGATTCCGACTCTTCTACACCGCCGTGGGGCCGGCGAAACCGTTTTCGGCGTGTCAGGGCTACATTCTCAGCGCGGTCTCGGAGGACGGATTGATGTTTCGCACCGAGCCGGGTATTCGTCTGGCACCGCAGCCGGCGTTACCGCACATGTCGTTGCGAGTGATTGCGCCGACGATCACGAAGCTCGCCGACGGTTGCTGGCGAATGTACTTTGAATCACGCGGGCCGGCTGATCGACCGACAGTCATTTGCAGCGCGGTGTCTTCGGACATGTTGCACTGGGAACTTGAGGAGGGCATTCGATTGCAGAACCTCGGCGGAGTCCGCGGGCCTCGTTATCTGCAATTGCCGGATGGTCGCGGCCGGCTGTATTGCTGCAGCTCGAAGTTTGGTCCCGGAGAGATCGCGAGCGACCAGCGAATTGCGACCAGCGTCATCAGCGCAATCACGTCCGATGGCCTGAACTTCGAGTTCGAGCCAGGAGATCGTCTGCGGGACAACCAGGCTGATGACGACACAGCGGGAATCACCGCGGCGGAGGTTCTCTCACCGTCGATCAAAGACGATTGTTGGACGATGTTCTTCTCGGCCTGGCAGGATGTGCCGCCGGGAACCAAGGTGCCTCTGCATCCGAGCCAAGATGTCAACGCCGTGGCAAGCGGAACGAGCGACGACTTTGCCGCTGCGTCGATTGCCTCGGATCTGTCCGGATACAGGTCACGGATCTTCGTGGCCTGTTCGACCGACGGCTTGGTTTGGAAACGTGCTAAGTGCGTAATCGACGGTCTCGGATACGGAGGCGCGGGGCTGGACGCCGTTCACGCGGAGGACATGTCGCTGGTTCAAATCGGCAAGAACGAGTATCGAATGTACTATGCCGCCTGTGACAAAGACGGTAATTGGCGCATTGCCAGTGCGGTGACGAACGGTTTGGATTAAGGGGCTGGCAAAAAACTCGCCCGGCAATTAGCCGGAACGCGCTAGCGTCCGGTTTTTCTGCTCTCATCAACGAGTTCTTTGTCAGCCTCCAAGAGTCCAGCACCGATTTCGCGAACATCCTCAAAACGAGCAACACTCAACCGGAAGGCTATCGACGATGAGCATCCTTGACCGATTTTCGCTGAAGGGACGCATCGCGCTGGTGACCGCCGGCGCGGGACCGTTGTTTGGCAGCAGCATCTCGCAGGCACTCGCCGAAGCTGGCGCGACCGTCATCACGGCGTCGCGTTCGTTGGAAGCCAATCAGCAGTTCGCCGAGTCACTGCGAACTGCCGGGTACGACGCGCACGGCATGCAGTTTGACCTGTCCGATCCTGATTCGATCCGACAATTGCACCGCGATGTGATCCAGCGATTCGGACGGCTGGATATTTTGGTGAACAGCGCGCTGACGCGCGATGGTCACGTCGGAAATTTGGAGAGTCAGAATTCGGAGGTCTGGATGAAGGCGGCTGGCGGCGACTTCTCGGGACTGTTTTTGATCTGTCAGCAGTTCCTGCCCGACATGGTCAAGCAAAGACGCGGGTCGATCATCAATATCTCCAGCATCTACGGCGTCGTGTCGAACGACCCTACGATCTATGAAGGAACCACGATGCTTCAACCGCCGACGTATAATTTCGTGAAGGCGGGAATGATCAACTTCACGCAGTACTTAGCTTGCTACTACGGCAAGCAGGGAGTGCGAGCAAACTGCATCAGCCCCGGCGGGTATTTCAACGACCAGCCCAAGCCGTTCCTTGATCAATACTGCCACCGCGTCCCCATCGGTCGGATGCTGGGCAACGAAGACATTAAGGGGGCGGTAGTCTTCTTGGCTTCGGACGCTTCCGAGTATGTCACCGGTCTGAACCTGATGGTCGACGGCGGATGGACGTGTTTGTAGAACCGGCATTGCTCCCACGGCCTTGGCCGAGACAGCATTGTTTGACCGCACCGAGTTGCTGCACACGTTGGACTCAAGCGATCAACGATGAAATCGATCAGGCCAGAATCGCTTGCACCACTTCCCCATGCACGTCGGTCAGTCGATAATCGCGGCCGCCGTGGCGATAAGTCAGGCGTTCGTGGTCGAAACCCATTTGATGCAGGATCGTGGCGTGCAGATCGTGGACGTGGACCTTGTCTTGGACCGAATGCCAGCCGAATTCGTCGGTCGCTCCGTGGACTATGCCGCCGCGAATGCCGCCGCCAGCCAGCCACATCGTGAAGCCGAACGGATGATGCTCGCGACCGTTGGTTCCTTCGGCCGTTGGAGTGCGACCGAACTCGCCGCCCCAGAGCACCAACGTGTCTTCGAGCAGACCGCGTGACTTCAAATCGGTCAACAATGCGGCGATCGGTTGGTCGACTGCTAGGCAGCGCTTGGGGAGATTCTCACGAAGGCCGCCGTGATGATCCCAGGCATTATTCTGCGGCGCATCGAAGAGTTGCACAAACCGCACGCCCCGCTCGACCAGTCGCCGGGCGAGCAGACACTGCTTGCCGAAGAGTTCGGTCGCTGGCTGGTCGGTGCCGTACAGCTTCTGAGTCGCCTCGCTTTCGCGCGAGATGTCGAACGCCTCGGGAGCTTCGCGTTGCATGCGAAACGCCAACTCGAACGACGCGATCCGCGCATCGAGTTGGCTGTCGATGACTCGGTCGCGCTTGTGGAGTTCATTCAGCCGGACGAGCGCGTCGAGTTTCTTCCGCTGGCCTTCGAGGGAGCCCGACGGATCGCCGAGGTTCGCGATCGGGTTCTTCAGATCGCGGACCAGCGTCCCTTGATAGGCACTCGGCAGGAAGCTCGATGCCCAGAGTTGCGCTCCCTGAAAAACGGCTGCGGGACTGACCACGACGAACCCGGGCAGGTTTTGATTCTCGGTGCCGAGTCCGTAGGTCAGCCACGATCCGAGACTCGGCCGCGAGAAGGCTTGCTCGCCGGTACACATTTGGAGCGCCGCGCCAGTGTGATTGATGTTGTCAGCCACCATCGAGCGGATGACGCACAGGTCGTCGATGTGCCTCGCCGTGTGCGGCAACAGCTCACTGACTTCGATGCCGGAGTCCCCTTGTCTAGAAAACTTCCAGGGCGATGCGAGCAGGTTGCCGGTCTTGGTTCTTTCGAGCTTCGGCTTCTCAAACGGCAACGGCTGACCGTTCTCCGCCGCGAGCCGAGGTTTTGGATCAAACAGGTCCACATGCGAAGGACCACCGGGCATGTAGAGGAAGATGATCCGCTTGGCCTTGGGCGAGTGATGCGGCGCGCGGATCGCGTAGGCTTGAGCCGCGCGATGTGGTTCGTTCGCCGCCAGCAGGTCGGCGAGCGCCAGCAGACCGAATCCACAACCAGTACGAGCCAGCAGATCGCGTCGTGAGAGCGTGAGTTGATGGGTCATGGTCGTAGCCTCATGATTCGCTGGGACAGATTCAGTCGATGTAAATGAACTCGTTGCAGCACAGCAACACATGCGCAAGGTCGCTCCAACCAGCGTCCGCACTTGCTTGCCCCAGAAGCTGCCGCGCAATCCTGATCTCTTCTTCGCTGGGCGAACGGCTGAAGAGCAGGCGGTAGGCGTATTGAATCCGCGAAGTTTCGAAATTCGGCGACTCTTTGGGCAGTTCACGAATCAGCCGCTCCGCCAGGTGCTGAGTCTGGCCGAGCGTGAAACTATTGTTGAGCAAGAACAGCGACTGCGGGGCGACCGTGCTGACATTACGCTTCTCATCAGACGCATCAGGATTGGCCGCATCGAACAGCGTCGCAAAGTTGCTGCGATCCCAGCGCGCCGTCTGGACGTAAAGCGATCGCCGCGAGATGGAAACATTGTCGCTCGCCGGTCCACCGCTGACGGGATCGAGCTTGCCGGTGACGGATAGCATCGCATCACGAATCGCTTCCGCCTCCAACCGGCGAGCGGTGAAGCGTCCCAGCCAACGGTTATCGGGATCGGCGAGGCTCTTCTGCTCCCGATCGTCCTCTCTGCCGCTCGCTTGTTGATAAGTGGCTGAGAGCACGATGCGGCGATGCAGTTTTTTGAGCGACCAACCCTCCTCGACAAATCGAACTGCGAGCCAGTCGAGTAGCGCAGGATGTGATGGCGGTTCCGAGAGCATTCCAAAATTGTTCGGCGTACGGACCAACCCTTCGCCAAAATGCGAATGCCAGATTCGATTGACGATGACGCGCGCGGTGAGCGGGTTTTCTTTCGAAGCGATCCACGCCGCCAGTTCGCGCCGGCCGCTCCCGCTGGTGATCGCGGGCTGCTTGTCACCCGCAAAGAACAACGGCATCCGGCGCGGCACAATCGACCCCAGTCGCGTATAGCTGCCGCGAAGATGAATCGGCACGTCTTGGATGGCAGGGAACAACCCGCCGGGAACGCCCCCCTCACTGACCGCCAATGCCATGGGCGGTTCGGGAGGTAATTCTTTTTGCAGCCGGTCGCGCCGCTCAATCAATGCCCGCCGAGCGGGATCATCTGGCGGCGGTTTCGGCGACTGCTTGTCCAGTTCGGCGAGCTTTGCAGTCACCTCCGCAATTTGCTGCACTTGCTGGTTGTGCTTCTCCACGACGTCTTGCGGCACGAGCGGCCGACGTTGCAGCGTGATCTCACCACCCTTCGTCCCCAGTTCCTTGAGCATCCGCGTGCTGTAAAAGATACCGGCCAGCGCGTAGTAATCGGTCTGTGCCAGCGGATCGAATTTGTGGTCGTGGCAGCGAGAACATCCCAGCGTCAGACCGAGGAACGCCTTTCCGACGGTGTCGATTTGATCGTCCACCATGTCGCTGACCATCTTCTCTTTATCGGCATCGCCGCGATCCCACGCTCCGTTGACGAGAAACGTTGTCGCGATCAACCCGTCGGTGTAAGGCTGCTGGCCGTCGGGCGCGGGGAGCAGATCGCCGGCAATCTGATGCGTGATGAATTGATCGTAGGGCAAGTCGCGGTTGAGCGACTCGACGACCCAATCGCGATACCGCCACGCTTCGAGCGGTTCACACACCGGGTTGCGAGCCTTCGGGTCGCCGTCGTGATAGTCGGCATAGCGCACGACGTCGAGCCAGTGCCGAGCCCAGCGCTGCCCATACGCGGGCGATCCGAGCAGCCGATCGACAACGCGATCAAACGCTTGATCCGAGTTGTCCGCGACGAACGTATCGACTTCTTCAGGAGTCGGCGGGAGACCCGTGAGGTCGAACGTCACCCGTCGCAGCCACACATGCCGATCGGCCGGGGGAGAAGGCGACATCTCGCGAGCTTCCAATTCCGCCAGAATGAACGGATCGATCTCACCGCGCAGCCACGGTGAGTTCTTCACCGATGGCGGAGGTGCCTGCTTCACTGGCTGAAACGCCCACCAATTCTGCTGTTTCGGAGTCACCGCGTATCCACCCGGCCCCGTTCCTGCCCCGCTCTCCTTCGGAGTCGTTGCTGACTCCGGCCACGGCGCTCCCTGCGCAACCCAACGTGTCAGCTTGACGATGTCTGCGTCTCCCAGCTTCTGTTTCGGTGGCATCTTCCGTTCGCCGAGATATCCGATCGCTTTGATCAGTAAACTTTCGGTCGGCTTCCCAGGGATCACGGCTTGCCCCGTCTCACCCCCCTTCAGCAGTAACTCGCGCGACGTGAGTCGCAACCCACCCTCCTGTTTCTTCTCGCCATGACACGATTGGCAATGCTCAACCAACAGCGGACGAATCTGCTTCTCGAAGAATTCGTCATTCGGATCGGCGTGAGCGAGGCTTGCCGTGAAGCAAGCCAACGCCACCAGATTTGCACGAGTCGACAACATGGCCACCATCCTGTTCGGGCTGGGCGATCGAAAACCGAACTCTCAAATTCTGTTTGCTACGTCTCCAAAGTAACGCAACTGGGCTACGGATCGGAGCGCAGGTCGGGTTTTGGCGCATGCGGATAGTCGACGGGTTCGTAACGGATCGCCAGTTCAGGAGTCAGCAACTTCATATGGCTTTGAATTCGTGACGTGAGCGCTCGGTCGAGAATGCCGCTGCTCAGCAGAGTTCGCTCGAAGGGATAGCTCGGCCGACCCGTGTGAATCATTCGCTCGATTGCTTTGAGCAGATACGCGAAGTGGGGATGCCTGGGTTCCGCCCGTTCTTCGAATCGAGTGGCCATCGGTGTCGGCTCCCCTTTGAGTTTCAGGGCGGCCGAAATTCCACCAGCTATTCCGGGCAGCATGAAAACCGCTCCGAGCAAACCATCGAGATATTCAAATAGGTACAGGGCCGAATCATTTCGTCCGCGAACTTGATCCGGCTGGTTGCAGACCCGCGCGAGCGCGGTGTCAAACGTCGTCTTCGAAATCAGGCCGTCATCCAGAGGCTTCCACATCGCGTCCCCTTGCAGGCACTGTACCCATTTCACGCCGGTCTCGGCCCCGCGCCGCCGTTCGACCAGACACTGGTAGCAGTCCAGCGCGTGGAACCCGTAGATTTCCGGGTGCGAATAGCCAATGCCGACTGCGGCCTCGATCTCACAATTCATCGGCACGGTCAGGTCGGGATCTCGGTACGTGACGGTCAGCGACGAGCCGGCCATGCACGGGACGTTCATTTCTTTTGCTCGGTCAGACATCCACTTCGCGTCGTCCCATTGTGGCCCCAGGTGTTTGTCGTTGAAGACTGGCACGATGCGGCCGTACTTTTGGAACGTGTTGGTGATCGCCTCGAAGAAACGGCGGCGCGGATACAGGATCTGTCCCTTGTCGTTCGACGGATAGTTGCCATGCTCGCCGATGCTGATCACCCCATCGACCGGGATGCGATCGCCGCCGACGGTGACGGCTTGCTCGATCGTGTCGAAGAGCGGCACGTCGTACTTCTGCGCGATCGCGCGGCCGATATCCGTGTTGCCAATCTGCTCGATGTACAACGACGCAAGTTTCAGAGCCGGCCCAGGGCCGCCATCCTGCTTCCAGCCTTCGAGGATCTTGCCGATCAGCACATCGGCGTGAGACCCCTTGAAATAAGTCGTCACCACGGCGGCAACCGACTTCGGCATTTTTGGTTGGCTTACACCCGCGACTGAGTGTGTTGCCAGCTCGCCCAAAATTGCTGTTGCCGCGGTGCTCGCCAGCCAGTCACGGCGATTGAGTCTGAATGCGTTCATTGTGGTTTGTTCGCGTCGGTCGTATTGAAGATCAGGAGTCACGGGAGTGGCCGCCGGAATATCCCGGTCGTCGTGGAGTGCCGATTGCGCGGCTCGCTCGCGTCGACACTTCGGGCGAGTTTCAAGCACAAGCCTTTCCAAGGTCATCAACTCAGTCGTCCGGAATACAGCGGGGCGATCACCTCGCCATTGAGCAAATGATTCGGCCGCTGCAGCGGGTCCATGAGCATTGCGTTGTGATCAACGCCGAGTGCGTTGAACAATGTTGTGCAGACATCAGCGGGAGACCACGGTCGCGAGACCGGGTACGCCGCGTTGGCGTCAGACTGCCCGACGACTTGGCCCCCTCGAACACCGGCTCCGGCGACGAGTGCCGAGTACACATGAGCCCAATGGTCGCGACCGGGAATCGATTCACCGGGCAGCTTCGAGATGCGGGGCGTCCGCCCGAACTCACCCATGACGAGCACCAATGTCTGGTCCAACAACCCCGTTGCCGACAAATCATCCATCAGCGCTGCGAGCCCCCGATCCAATTCTGGCAGCAACGTGTTCTTCAATCGCCCCCAGTTGTCGACGTGAGTGTCCCACGTTTGCACGATCCCCATCGCCGCTTGCACGATCGGAACTCCCGCTTGCAGCAATCGTCGCGCGAGCAACAAAGACTGGCCGAATTTGTTCCGGCCGTAACGATCGCGAACCGGAGCTTCTTCACGCTGAATGTCGAACGCTTGAGCGACTTGATCGGATGTCAGCAGCGAGAACGCCAACCCCTGTTGTTCCGCGAACGACTTGGCTCGGCCTGTTGCGTCGAGCGACAGCGGGCTGCGATTCACCGTTTCCAGCAACCCGCGCCGCGACAGCAGCCGAGGAGAGGTGATCCCCGGTTGCAGGCTCAGAGAATCGATGCGGAAGTTGGGGTCATTGGGATTATGATTGATCTGCCAAGGGTCATGCTTCGGACCGAGGAACCCGGCATGTTGTCCGGGCCAGGTGAGCGGTCCTTCGATGAAGTAGTTCGGCAGCGAGACCCCGGTCGGCACACCATCACTGCGTGGCCGAACGTAGCTGAGCGCCCCCGCGAAGTTCGGGAAATCATTGCGAGACTCGACACGATCCAGATCACTGCCTCCCCGCGGAATCGGTGTCGGGCGGCCGGTCAGCGCGACGTGTGTCGCCAGCAGATGATTGTGTTCCAGATGCGCCAACGAGCGGAGCACCGACCAGTGTTTCAGTTGCTGCGCCAGTCGCGGCAGATGCTCGCAGACCTGCACGCCCGGAACGGCAGTTTCGATCGGCGAAAACTCACCACGAATCTCCGCTGGAGCATCCGGTTTTGGATCGAGCATATCCAACTGGCTCGGTCCGCCGCTCAGATGCACGATCAGAACCGACTTGGCTCGGCCAGTCGCCGACGATGCGGCAGACGTCGTGTTCGGGAGCAATGGCAACGCCGAACCCATGACACCCGCCGTGCTGACTCGCAGCCAATCTCGACGACCCATTTGTTCAACCGGAAAAATCATTCGTCGTCACCTCGAATTACGTTTCGACCCAACTGCATTCGGCCGCAGTTATTCTTGCAGAAGTATCGGTCTGTCGCGATCAGAATCTACGATCAGACGAGCAATCGGCTTCCAGCCTGTCAAATTTTCGGAGAATTCGACAGGCTGGAACCCGATCTCGCGAAACAGAACCAGCCGCCCCGCCCCATCGTAACTCCTAAAGGCCACGGAAGACTCGCCCTGATGAACATCGGTTTCAAACGCCTGCTGTACTTGATTTGTGGTCTGACAGCACGGTCGGCAGCTCGCACGAACGTCGCGCGTTGGCCGCTGGCATTCATGAAGCGACGCTCGCAGTCGGAATGGCGGTTGGCACCATCGTGGGGGGCGTTCTTGGTACGATGGCGAATCGGCGCATCCCCTACTTGCTCGCGGCGGCAGTCTTGCTGGTGATGATCGTCATGCAGTCCATCGCTTGGTGGCGCTGGATTCGGTGTCCCAGACAGAATGCGTTTCAGACGGACGTCGATTCCAGCACAGTGGTGCGGAAGGACTCAACCTGACTCGATCGGCTGAGCGGCGAGGAAGGATCGCATCCCGAATTTGAATCGTCGTTGTTGTCTCGGTTGCCGTGTTCGCGGTTGCGGATGGATTGCCAACTTGCCTCAATTGCAACAATCTCCCGACATCCCTCGAGGTGCCGATCATGCAGCTGCGCCCTTTCCGTTCCACCGGACTTTTGGTTTTCTGCGTCTGCGCGTCGGGCGTCGGCCTGACTTATGCGATCAATTCGCTGATGGGTTCAGCATCGTTTGCCGAGGATGCAATCCAGTTTGTCGATGACGGCTTTCAGGAATTTGCTCAGGGGTCGTTCGACGACGGCGGACATAATTTCTATGCGGCTCACGATGGGACGCTGCGGAACATTAATCGGTTTGATCTCAATGAGGACGGGCATCTCGACGTCATCTTCAATTGCACACACAACACCTATCAGATGCTTCCTGCGACGTGTGGCACGATCCATCCGGATCGCCGTGCCGCAAAAAGCACTGACATTGCGGTCGAAGGGTCGCAGCAGGTGGCGTGCGGAGATTTGAATCGTGATGGGTTCACGGACTTGGTGTTCTGCCCCAATCCGATCGGTGTGCATCACGATCGACGATTCGTATCGATTGCTTGGGGTGGACCTGGCGGCTGGGTTCCGCAACGGATCAACTCGCCGTTGCCGATGAACGGTGCCGCGTCGGTCGCCATCGTCGAACTGAACGGTGACGAGTGGCCTGACATCGCAGTCCTGGGAGGCGCACGGTGGATGCCTGCTCAACCCGAGGGGAGGATCATACGCGTGTATCTGGGAAGCGCCACAGGTTACTCGGTCGTCGAAAAGCACGACTTGGGTGTCCCGGCCGCTCATTCGATTGCTGCGGCTGACTTCGACCGCGACGGTCGTCGCGATCTTGCCGTGTTGGGTTCGGACAGTCGTATCACATTGATCTGGAACACGGCACCGATCGACGGTCGCTGGACGCCAGCGCGAACCGAAGTTGCGTTGTCGTTCGCTGACGCCTCGTGTATCACGGCTGGTGATGTCACCGGAGACGAGCGCGCCGATCTCGTCGTTGGTCGCGCCAGCGCGTCGATTGGACTGCTCGTCGCGGCAGCGGACCGAACGTGGGTTCCACCGCGACAAGTTCCCGCGTTCTCGGCAACGCAGATCTCGATCGCGAACCTTGACCGTGACGCCCACGCCGATCTGGTGCTGACGCAATTCGATCAGGCTCGCGCGGCGGGAGGCGAACAGGCCGGCGCGGGAAAGCAAGCGAAAGACGTCGTGCGGATTTTGTGGGGCGACTCGGCTGGTTTCGCGCCGCAGCGTGTGACAAATCTCGAAATCCCGCTGGCCGTGGCGACTGCAACGGCAGACATGGACGGCGATGGGGTCACTGACCTGACAGTCGCCATTCATCAGGGGGAGAAGACATTCAATGGTGAGTCGTTTGTCTGGTTCGGCGACGGTCAACGCGGATTCAAAAAGAGCGTGATCGGTTTCCGCACTTCCGGGACACTGCACGTCGCAGCGGTTCCGGCTGAGAAGGAACTCCCGGCGCGGGTCGTCTTCTGCAACAGCATCGGCGGACAGCTTGATGAAGAGGTCCCGTTGCACGTTTTCTGGGGGAGCAAAGGAGGCTTCGATCCCGAACGGATTTGGAAGCTGCCATTTCACAGCGGCTATGAATCCAGCGCGAGCGATTTGAATGCCGACGGGTTCACCGACTTGATCGTGCTCAATTCTGGTCACGCGGGTGAACACGCTCATGCCGACGCGACGTTGGGCGCGAACATTCTGTGGGGCGGTCCCGACGGATTGGAGCGTTCGACGAAACGGACGGTCCTGCACGAACACTTCTTGGGGACCAGCAGCGTGGCCGATCTGAATCGGGATGGCTGGCTCGACCTCGTGCTCGAACCATTCGGCCCCGAGCATGGGGGCGAAAAGGAAAAGCTCTTCATTTATTACGGCGGCGCGGATGGGTACGTGTCGGCGGCAGGGCGTCGAGTCGCATTGGAAATGGACGGCTACGCGCAGGAGCACTTGGTGGCGGACTTCAATCGCGATCAGTGGCTCGATATCGCCGTCACGTCGCGATCGCTCGATTGTGTCCGCATCCTGTGGGGCGGGCCAAAAGGTTATGACACGAATCGCGATCAGCGGCTCAAGATTGCGGGGCCGGTGGGAGTCGATGCGGCGGACTTCAACGGCGACGGGTGGCTCGACCTGCTGGCGGGCAGCTACAACGATCCCATCTCCGGACACCGCGACATGGGATTGGTCATTTTTTGGGGTGGACGTGACGGATACCGGCACTCAGACGCGCAGTGGCTTCCCGGTTTCTCACCGCTCGGGCGAACGATTGCCGACTTCGATGGAGACGGGTATCTCGATCTGGTCTCTCCTCAGCACAGTGGCGAACTGACTCGCGAGGATTTGGCTTGCCACATTTACTGGGGCAGCGAGTTGGGCTTCGCCACCCGCGGCCGCACGACGTTCTTCTGCGATTCAGTCAACGACACGATGGCGGGGGACTTCAATGGTGATGGCCGAATCGATCTCGCGGTCAATGCGCATACGCGACACGGCGATCATCGCACGCAGTCCCGCATCTTCTACAACGATGGAAAGCGATTTGAGAATCCGATCATTCAAAAGCTCCCGACGAACGGCCCGCATCTGATGTGGGCCGAGGATGTCGGCCACATGTATCACCGCCGGTATCGTCAAGCGTTCGAATCGCGCGTGTTTTCCTGGAACAACCAGGCCACTTCCGGAACGCTCAGCAGCAAGGCGATTCGACCGAGCGGAACCCGTATTGTCTTCTCGGTGCGATCAGCTCCGGACAACGAGTCGCTGGCGAAGCGACCTTGGTCCACAGTGACGAACGAGACTTTCGCGACTCAACCGGACGACCGTCGGATGCAATACCGCGTCGAGTTCCATTCAGCGAACGGCGATCGCTATCCGGTTCTGGATCGGGTTGAAGTCAAGCTGCAACCGTAAGCGGCTTCCTGCAGGAATCATCACAACTCACTGGCGCCCCATGAAAGCCATTCTCATCATCGCGGTGTTGCTTGTATGGCTGCCGCTGAGCGGTTGCTCGCCGCCGGCAACATTGAACGTCAGCACGGACGCGAGTCCGGCAGATCCGCCCAATCAAACCACCGACGTGATCGTCGTCGGTGCCGGGATCTCCGGATTGTCGGCGGCTCTTGATCTCGGCCGAGGCGGAGCGCGGGTTACGGTGATCGACATGTCGTCCGTCTTTGGCGGACATGCCGTCATGTCACAAGGGAGTGTGAGCATCGTGGCGACGCCGGCGCAAGAGCGGGCCGGCATCCAGGACTCTCCGGACCTGGCCTTCCAGGATTTTCACCGCTGGGGCGAAAACCCGGACACCGACTGGGTGCGCTACTACGTCGATCATTCACGAAGCGACATCTACGACTGGCTGGACGAATTGGGTGTGCGGTTTTCGGAAGTTGTGTCGTCATCCGGCAACTCGGTCCCTCGCGAGCATCAGCCAGTGGGACGTGGCATCGGTTTGGTCACGCCGATCTATCGAGCTTGTTTGGAACTGGGCCAGATCGACTTCGTGTGGAACAGCAAAGTCGAGCAGTTGCTGTCGGACGATGGTCGCGTGATCGGCGTGCTCATGCGCGACATGCGCACCAACCGTGAACGCCAATTGCAAAGCCATGCGGTGGTCCTGGCGACCGGCGGGTTCCAGAGTAATCTCGACATGGTCCGAGAATTCTGGCCCGCCGATTTTCGTTTTCCCCAACGCATCCTGGCCGGCTCCGGAAGAAACTCGATTGGACTGGGACATCAAATGGCTCAGGCCGTCGGCGGCGAACTTGTCCACATGGATTACCAATGGAATTATTTCACCGGCTTACCCGACCCACGTTACCCCGGCACCAATCGCGGACTGAATGCGACGAATCTGTACGGCATCCTGGTGAATTCCGAGGGCCGGCGCTTCGCCAACTTTCACGGTTGGGCCAAAGAGGTCATGCCGATATTGCTCAAGCAAAAGGACGCCACCTGCTGGTGCATTTTCGATGAAGCGGGCAAACCATTCTTCAGTGTCTCTGGCTCAGATTGGGGAGACTTCAAGAAGGTGGAGAAGCTCATCTTTCAGAATCCGCATTTGATGAAGAAGGCGGACACATTCGAAGAGTTGGCAAAGCTGGCCGGTCTCCCCGAGCAGAACTTGGTCGAGACCGTGGCCCGTTACAACGATTTGGTTGAGCAAGGGGACGACAAAGATTTTGGCCGCTTCGGTCCCGGCAAGTCGGAGTTCTCGAACAAGGCGTCGCCCCAGATCGCGAAGCCGCCATTTTACGCGATGCAGACATTTCCGTTGACTCGCAAGAGCATGGGGGGAGTGGCGATCGACTTGCAGTGCCGTGTGCTCGACAAGCGGAAGCAAGTGATCCCCGGCCTGTACGCCGTCGGCGAGTTGACCGGCCTGGCAGGCATCAATGGCAAAGCCGCGCTCGAAGGCACGTTTCTCGGACCGTGCATTGTCACCGGTCGAGTTGCCGCGCGCTCAATGCTGAAGGAACTCGAAGTTCCAACACGGCCGGCGGCAACCAACGACTCGCGATGCGCGGCGTGCCACAATATGTCCGAGTTGCTGTCGCAAGCCGGTGAAGGATTCTGGCACTTCGAAAAAGTTCACCGCGCGACCCAAGACCGCAGTCTCGATTGCCGGCATTGCCACAGCGAACTGACGCCGTATCGGGAAGGCGAGCATCGCATCAATCGCCAGTCTTTGACCGCCAGTTGTATTTTGTGCCACGTCGCGCAAGAGTGATTTCACAAATGCCGCGATCCACATCAGACGGGTTGCGTTGCGGCCTCTGTCTGTGAGTGTTGTGCGGCTTGCGCAAACATGATTGTCACGCGACGAGCGGCAATTGCTCGACGCCGAGATTCCAACAACGGATTATCTGCAGACCTTTCTAAACCTCGATAGCCGTCAGAAGGATTGGCCATGAAACCGTTGCTCGCCGCGATGCTGTTCTTGTCGATAGCCGTCTCTATTCGTGCCGACGAACTCGCCAAGAAGTCCACAACGCCGACAGCGGGTTTTCGTCAGCCCGATGCGAAAGCGCAGCCCGATTTGTTTATCTGGACAGACACCTGCAACGTGTATGTCCTGCGCGACGGCGACTCAGCGCTGCTGATCGATCTGGGTGACGGCAGTGTATTGAGCCATCTGGCGGAGATCGGCGTCAAACGAGTCGAGTGGGTGTTGTTCACGCATCATCATCGTGAGCAGTGTCAGGGGATCGAACGGTTGGACCGAAAAGTGATGAAGGTCGCCGCTCCGAAAGCCGAGGAGGCGCTGTTCGAAAAGCCGACCGAGTTCCGCAAGTGGTTTCCGACGCTGGCGGACACGTATTCCGTTTACGGCGCGAGCTATGCCCGCCCGCCTCGGAAGCCGATTCTGATCGACCAGCCTCTGGAATCGGGAAAGTCATTTGCCTGGCGCGGATGGGAGATTGAGTGTCTCGACACGCCGGGGCATTCACCGGGAAGCATGACCTACCTGATCCGCCGCGGTGGCAAAGCAACCGCTTTCACTGGGGGCGTCATCCATGACGGTGCGAAGATGACGATCTGGTTCGACACGGAATGGGATTACGGATTCGGCAAAGGGATCGACACGCTCATCAAGTCGGTGGAGTCGTTGATCGAACAGAAGCTTGACTTGGTGCTACCATCACACGGGCCGGCGATTCTGAATCCGCAATCGCAGTTCCAAACGTATCGCGAGAAATTGGCGGCGTTTCGTCAGAGCTACGTGCGCGGTTATCCCGTGTTCGACTCGAAGCCAGAGGAGCGGGATTCGCTCTCGAAGCCGACGGCCGTGCCGCTGATCAGTCAGGTGACGCCGCATCTCTACAAGCTCAGCCACAAAACGCAGGGGAAGAATTTCGCGATCATCATTTCAGACAGTGGTCGCGGGTTGATCCTGGATGCCGGCCTGTTTCCCAAAGCGATGTTGGAGGAAATCATCGTCGGTCTGCGAACTCACATGGGACTGAAGCAGATTGACGCCTTCTGGATTTCGCACATGCATGGCGATCATTTTCTGCTCGGTCCGGAGCTCAAGGAAAAGTATGGCGCGAAGGCGTGGACGCTGGACCGCATTGCCGACAAGTGCGAGTTCCCGCGACGCTACGATTACGCGTCCCTCGTTTCGGCCTACGGCGACGGCTTCGACGGCATGAAGATCGACAAGCCATTTCGCGACGGCGAATCGATCGAGTGGGAAGGCTACAAAATCCAAGTCGATTGGATGCCGGGGCAGACGGAATTCGGCTGCTGCCTGTGGTTGG